>NZ_RAWF01000015.1:0-62980 GCF_003612075.1 Corallococcus sp. CA041A | reverse complement strand
GGACAACGCCCTGCCCCCTCGCGGCGGTACGGGAGCCACGGCGCCGGTTCCGGCGGGTACGCCCCCCGCGACGACGGGCGCCACGGCGCGTCCTCCGCCCGTGGCGTCGCGCTTCGGGCTGGCGGTGATCGCCGGGACGACGCGCGGCCAGCGCTACAAGCTGCCGGTGACGGGCTGCGTGGTGGGCCGCCAGCGCGGCGCCATCCTCTTCCCGGACGACGTCTTCGTGTCGCCGCTGCACGCCACCTTCCTGGTGAAGGACGGCGCCCTCTACGTGCGCGACGAGTCGAGCGCGTCGGGCGTCTACGTCACCTTCGCCGGCACGGAGCCGCTGGCGCCGCGAGCCCTCTTCAGCGCGGGCCAACGGCTGTTCCGCTTCACCGGCCGCGTGGAGTCCCCCGCGCCCGTGGCGGGCCGGCCCACCCCGTATGGTTCGCCCGCGCCGCTCGGCCAGGCGCTGTACGGCGTGGAAGAGGTTCACATGGGTGGCAGGGCGGGCCGCGCGGTGGTGACGGCCGCGGCGCTGCTCACCATCGGACAGGCCCACTGCGACCTGGCGTACCCGAATGACGAGGGGCTCGCCGGCCGGCACTGCGAGCTGAGCCCCACGGCGACCGGCGCGATGCTGCGCGACCTCTCCGGCGGCCTGGGCACCTTCGTGCGCATCCCGCCCGCGACGGAGCGCCCCCTGCGTCCGGGCGACCGCGTCCGCCTGGGCCAGCACGTCATGCAGGTCGAAACGCTGGGCTGACGGGAAGCGGCCCGCGCGGCACCGGGCCGAGTCGGTCCGGGCCGGGTACTACCGGCACTCAGGGCGACGAGGGACGCGCCACCGGGCTGCCGAGCCGGACTTCGATGTACGCGCGCGCACGCGAGTCGGGCATGTCGGTCAGGTGGCGCACCCACCAGCCGCGGGCCTCGTCCGTGTTGTCGCGCTGCCAGTACAGCTCACCCAGCTTGAGGGCCAGCTCCGCTTCCGGGTTGAAGTTGAAGGCCTCCTTGTAGCTGGAGGTCGCGCGGCCCAGCTCCCCGGCCATCACGTCGCGGTCCCCGTCCTGCGTCAGCTTGCGCGCCTTGTCCACGTTGCGCGCGTTGCTGGGGATCTGCCGCAGGTAGTCCGGCTGATCCGAACCGGAGGTGAGCAGCCGGGGCGCGTTGGGCGGCGCCACGTACTGGTTGCCTTCGGAGCCGCTGCCCGCGCCAATGCCGAAGTAGTAGACGAAGAAGCCCACCGCCCCCAGCACCAGCACGGTGGTGAGCGCCTTGAAGAAGAGGATGATGCCGTCGCCGCCACCGGAGGCGGGCGCGGCCACGGAGGTCCGGGTGCCCTCCTGCGCGAGCGTGGACTCCTCGGAGACAGGGGTGCGCGAATGCGGCAGGCCCTGCACGGTGGCTTCCACCGTCACGTCGTTCCAGGCCGTGTTGTTGCGGGCGGCGTTGTGCGCGGCCTGGGACTTGCGCGGGATGGGGGCCAGCACGCCAGACGCCTGGGGACGGCGCCCGCCCGTGTCGTTGGCGGCGGCCCCTCCGCGACGGCGCTCCTTGTCGACGGCGAGCAGCTCCGCCTTGAAGGCCCCGGCGTTGGCCGGCCGGTCATCCGGGTCCTTGGACAGGACGCGGAGGATCAGCCGCTCCATGCCTGGGGAGATGCGCGCATCAGGACGGCGGCGCGTGGGCGGGGGCGGCTCCTCGGTGAGGTGCTTGGTGGCGAAGCCCACCGCCGAGTCGGACTCGAAGGGGAGCAGGCCCGTCGTCAGCTGGTAGAGGATGACGCCCACCGCGTACAGGTCCGAGCGGTGATCCAACACCGCGCCCCGCGCCTGCTCGGGCGACATGTACTCGGGGGTGCCGCACACGAAGCCTGCGCGCGTAAGGGCCGGGCCCTCGTCCTGCGAGTCGGTGATCTTCGCGATGCCGAAGTCCAGCACCTTCACGAAGTCCGGCTCGTTGCGGCGCTGCTCCACCATGATGTTTTCGGGCTTGAGGTCCCGGTGGATGACGCCCGCGCCGTGCGCGTCCGACAGCGCGCTCAGGATCTGGAGGGCGATGCGCACCACGCGCGCCTCGCCCAGCGGCCACTCGCGGCTGAGGATCTGATGCAGGTCCTGCCCGGCCACGTACTCCATCGCGATGAAGAGCGCGCCGTCGTCAGCCTGGCCGAAGTCCAGCACGCTGATGGAGTTGGGGTGGTTCAAACGGCTGGCGGCCTTGGCCTCGCGCTGGAAGCGCGCGACGGTGCGCTCGTCCGACAGCAGCGTGTGGCGCAGCACCTTCAGCACCACCACCTTGTCCAACGCGAGCTGCCGGGCGCGGTACACCTTGCCCATGCCGCCCTCGCCGATGAGGGCTTCCACCCGGTACTTGGAGGCAATCGTCTTGCCCACGTATTCGTCGCCGCCCTCCGCCGAGCGCAGGAGCGTCGCGCCGCAGGCGGGGCAGTAACGGGAGGAGTCTTCGGCGTCGGCGCCGCAGGAAGGGCAGTACACGTCAGCGTCCAGTCAGTGGGCCCGGGACTTCACCATGCCCCTCGGGTGGGGGCAAGCCGTACGCTGTCGGGCCCCCCAACGCGGCGCGGGCCTGCTAGAAGGGCAACTCGCATGGACGCCGTGGACTATTGCCCCCGCTGTGACACCGAGAATTCCCGGGATGCCACTGTCTGCCGAGCTTGCGGCTCGGCGCTGCGCTCCGGAACCATGGTGATGGCCGTGGCGCACATCTCGTCGCGCCCACAGGTGTCCATCCGCGTGGTGCGCGCGGACGGCGGCCCTGAAGCGCTCGTGCGCATGCAGCGCGACACCCTCACCTGCGGCCAGCAGGCGGACATCGCGCTCAACGACGACCCGTTCATCATGCCCGTGCAGGCGCGCTTCTTCTTCTCCGGCGCCCGGCTCGCCATCGAGGACGTGGGCGGAGCCAACGGCGTCTTCGTGCGCCTGCGCAATGAGCGCGAGCTGCCCGCCGGCGGTGAGCTGCGCCTGGGCCGTCAGCGCATGGTGCTGGAGCCCATCCCCGCCGCGGCGTTGGGGCCCGGCGGCACGCAGGTGTGGGGCTCGCCGGATCCCGGCTACCGGCTGCGGCTCATCCAACTGCTGGAGGGCGGCCTGCGCGGCGCGGCCTTCCCGCTCAAGGACGGCGACAACCTGCTGGGTCGTGAGCAGGGCGACATCGCCTTCCCCACGGACGGCTTCGTGTCCGGGCGGCATGCGCTGCTGCAGGTCCGCGGGGACCGGCTGATGGTGCGCGACGTCGGCTCGTCCAACGGCACCTTCATCCGCCTGGCGGGGCCGACCTTCGTCGACAACGGCGACCACTTCCTCATCGGCCGTCAGCTGCTGCGGGTGGAAATCCAGCCCGCGGCGGCCTGAAGCAACGGCGCTTCGCTCGAGAGGCGCGGACCGCACGGGCATCGGAGCCCCGTGCGGCCCGGTGAAGCCACGGCCTTTAGCCGTAGGACTTCTCCTTCTTCTCCTGCTCTTCCTTGCAGCGGATGCAGAGCGTCGTCACCGGACGCGCATCCAGACGCTTGGGGGAGATGTCCTCCTCGCAGCGCTCGCAGATGCCGAAGGTGCCGTCCTCCACGCGCTTGAGGGCGCCGTCGATCTTCTGCAGGAGGAACTTCTCGCGGTCCCTCAGACGGAAGACCATGGACTGGGTGTACTCGGAAGCGGCCTGGTCGATTTCGTCAGGCAGGTCGTCCGTGTCGAAGGACGATTCCTCCACCAGGGTCTTCTTCGCGCTTTCGAGCAGGCTCGTTTTGCTGTCCTCGAGCATCTTCTTGTAACGCTTGAGATCTTTCTGGTTCACAGCCTGCGGCTCCGTTGGACGGGTAGAGGGGGCCTGACCCCGAAAAAAAGGGCCCGAAAGCTTTATTCATGCAGTTCCCAGTGTCAAGCTGACCTGCTTTAAAACGTGGGTGCACGAGGGGCGCCTTGAGCGACAACACGAAGTTCGATCGGGAATTCTTGCGCTCGGCGCTCTCCCTGGCCGCCAAAAGCGACGTCGACCACTTCCTCTACATCTGCGACACGCCCATTTCGCCGGACGACCTCCGGGGTAAGCCCGCACGCAAGAAGCTGGTGTACGCAGTGACCTTGGAGCCGCTGGCGCAGGAGCTCCTGCGCAAGAAGGCCCGCGCGCTCGTCATTCCCGCGTATGACTACTCGCGCACGGAGCGCGTGAAGGTGGCGCTCGTCTCCGCGCTGTCCCAGGGAGCGTTCAAGGAAGGCGACCTCGTGCTCTGCATGACGGGAAAGGTGGGCCGCGCTCCGGACATGCTGATGCAGATGCGCATCGGAGGATCGCTGGACGACCGGCTGGCCATCGAGGGCGTGAAGCTGGGCGAGGAGTTCAACTCGCAGGTGGTGGACGCGCTGATTCAACTGGCGCTGCAGATTGGCCAGGAGGGCTTCGAGGGCCACCCCATCGGGACCATCATCACGATTGGCGACCACACGAGCGTGCTGGAGAAGAGCCGGCAGCTCACCATCAACCCGTTCCAGGGCCTGTCGGAGTCCGAGCGCAACGTGCTCGACCCGAAGATTCGCGACGCCATCAAGAACTTCTCCGTGCTGGACGGCGCGTTCGTCATCCGCGAGGACGGCGTGGTGCTGGCCGCGGGCCGCTACCTGTCCGCCAACGACGACACGGTGAAGATTCCCCTGGGTCTGGGAGCGCGCCACGCGGCCTCCGCGGGCATCACGTCCTCCACCCACTGCATCGCGCTCACGGTGAGCCAGACCTCCGGCGCGGTGCGGCTCTTCAAGGGCGGCAACATCGTGCTGGAGCTGCACCAGACAGCGCGGCGGACCTGAGCGCCCTGCCCTACTTCACGCGCTCGGGCGCGGCGTGGGGCTGGTGCTCCTCGCGGTAGATGTCCGCCAGGGCGTGCGCCTTCTCCACCTCGTCGCGCGCCGCATCCAGCGCCATCACCCGGTCGAAGCGCTCCACCTGCTCGCGCAGTGCCTCCGTGACGACACCACCCGCGGCCATGCGCGCGGATGCACTTTCCCGCTCGATGCGCAGGTCCACCACGCGCTCGCCCAGCTCGCCGGCCGCGCCGAGCAGCAGCGCCGAGTCCCGCTCCGCGCGCCGCAGCGATTCCCGCGTGGATTCCAACAGGCGTTCCGTCTGCACGCGGTCGCGCTCCAGCACGCCCACGCCCTTCGCGTCCCCCCGGTCATGCGCCGTCTGACGCCGTCCGGCGATGTCGCCCAGGCGGGCTGTGTAGCGCGTCACTCCCCGGGAGAGCTCGCCCTTGAGGGCCAGCAGCGTGGCGGCGGACTTGCGCACCTCGGCCGCCTGACGCTCCAGGTCCTCGATGAGCCGGTCGAACGTGGCCAACGGGTCCACGGGCGCCGCGGGTGTCTTCTTGCGTTTGAGGAAGCCGAACATGGCGCGTGCCTTGAAGCCTACCCGAACGGGCGGCAGAGCAACCGCACCCGTTCCAACGCCTCGTCCACCGGACGCCCTCCGCCGGACAGCACGGCCAGGTAGCGCGCGGGCGTGAGTCCGTAGACGGACAGCAGGTGCTGCAGGAGCACCACGCTCTCCGTCGCGCGCCGGTCCGCGGAGGCGAGCGACGCGGCCTCGCCCACCGCCTCCAGGATGTCAGCCACCCGCGCCACCAGCTCCGCACCGGGGGTCTCCGGCACGGTGGACGCCGCGGGAGTGGACGGGAAGAGCGCGTCGAACGAGGCCTCCACGGCGACGCCCGCCCCGGGTGCGCGACCCGCCGCCACCGCCTCCAGCGCGTCCAGGTGCGGGGCCAGGGCCTCCAGGGCCTCCAGCGAGGCCGGCACGTCGCGAGGCAGGAGCGTGCGCCAGGGCGTGTCGAACTCCGTGCGCGCCCAGCGGATCTCCTCGTCGGAGAGCGGGTGGTAGAAGGCGCGGCCTCCCGCGGCGCGCTGCTCCAGCACCAGGGACTTGAGGTCCGGGTTCTCCTCTCCCAGCGAGATGAAGCTCAGCGCGATGTCCAGGGCCCCCATGGGCGCGCGCGTACGGCGGATGAGGTCCAGGTCCACGCGGTCCTCGCCGTCGGTGATGAGCACCACCGTGGCGCGAGCGAGGTACGGGTCGCGCCCCTGCGCGGCGCGGATGGAGTCGAAGGCGGACAGGAGGGCCAGCGAGATGTCCGTCTGCCCCTCCGCGGGAGAGTCCCGGAAGAGCTTCTCAATTTGCCGGGTCGCCTCCGCGGCGGTGTCCACGCGGGCCAGCTCCGTGGGCACGTCGTTGAAGAAGCTGAAGTAGAGCGGATCGAAGTTCTCTTCGCGCCGCGCCTTCACGCGCAGGTTGTTCAGCTCCGCGATGATCAACGCGTCACGGAAGCGCGCCCGCGCGCCGTGCATGGAGCCGGAGGCGTCACAGACGTAGACGCGCACGGCGGTGCGCTTCACCTTGCGCGGCTTGGGGGGCGGCGCGTCGTCCAGGTACGTGCGCACGAGCTGCCGGTGCCCCGCGAGGTCCTGGAGCAGGCGCCGTGGATCCGTGATGACGAAGTGGTGGATCTCATCCAGGCTGCCCGTCGTATCGAACGACATCGTCTGCGTCGGATAGGGCACCTGGCGCGGGACGGCCCGCACGGCGGCGGCATCCTTCTCGACGATCTCCTCCGACAACGCGTCCTCCACGTCGAAGAAGCGCGCGCACCCCGCCGCCAGGTCGAACGTGGCCAGCTGTTCCGGCTTCAGTGAGAACGCCAGGTCCGCGAGCTGCTCGTCCGGAGCGTCTTCCGCCTCGCGTCCGGAGTCGGCCTCGGCATCCGCCTCCCCCAGCCACTGCAGCCGCGTGCCCGCCTCCGCCTCCTCCACCATCCGCGTCAGCCGGGACTCCGGGGGAAGCAGCGGCGTCAGCGCGCGCCGGGCCGCCGAGGCCAGCTCCGCGTCTCCCGCTTCGATGGCGCGTTCGTAGAGGCCCTGCAACGAACGGTAGGCCTCGCGGGGATCCTCCTGGGCGGCCTTCCTCACGCCGCGCACCAGCGCCTCCAGGGAGCGCGTGGGCGGCACCTCGCGCACCCGCTCGCGCGCCTCCGCCACGTCGGTGCGCAGCGCCATGCTCCGCGCGCGATCCGCGTCCGTGGTGCCCAGGCGAAGCAGCATCTCGTGGGCCAGGTCCAGATCGCGCCGCTTCTGCACCAGGTCGATGACGTTGTCCCGAGCACGAGCGGCCAGCAGCTCCGCGACGGCCAGGCGCGCATTGGCCGGGGGCCGCTCCCGGGTCGTCCCCGCCGGGCGCTCGAAGATCTCGAACGGCGCGTCCTCACCGCCCTGCGTTTCCAGCGGCCGGCTGAAGAGATCCGCCACTTTCACCGCGCGGGCCAGCCGCACGAAGCCGCGGTCCAGCGCGGTGAGGGCCCCCGAAGGCATCTCGCCGGAACGGTGCGCCTTCTCCACCAGGCGCAGGCACTCCTCGTACTCCTCCAGGGCCTGGTTCGCGCGCGTCGCGAGCCCCTGCGCGAGCGCCCCCGCCCTGCCCCGCTGGGTGCCCAGCGCGAGCAACAGCCGGGCATCCGCGGCGGTGTGGACGCCCACGCGATCCAACTCGCGGTCGAGCGCCACGAGCACCGGCAGGCCCATGTCCTCCGGCCCCTTCAGCTTGCGGCCGAAGGGCCAGGACCACGGGCCGCCACGGGCCGCCACGGGCTGGCGGAGCGCATCCAGGCGCTGCCGCAGGGGAGTGAGCCGACGCGCCAGCACGTCTCAGCGCCGCCTTCCAAAAATTGCCCCGGCGCTCACTGCGCGGTCCGCCGCTCCAGCACCTGCCGGCTGAAGCGTCCGAAGTCCTCGTCGATGCCGCGAAGCTGGGCGGACAGCTTGCGCGCGCTCTCTCCCAGTTCGCCCGGGAGCGTCTCCAGCATGCCCAGCGTGGCCTTGAGCCTCACCATTTCGCCCTCCTTGAGCGCGAGCTGGGGGAAGCGGCTGCGCACCAGCCGCTCGAAGGTGCGCTCCGCGTCGGCGCGGCCGTTGAGGGCCTCCGGGGCGGGCAGCGCGGACAGCAGCTGGGTCAGCCAGCTGCGCAGGTACTTGATGCGCGACTGGAGGAAGGACAGCTCCGCCTCGGCCACGGCCGCGCGGACAGTGTCGGAGAGGAACGCGGATGAGGACGGGGGACGTGCCGCCATCAGCTGGCCGTCCAGGCCCACGAGCGCGGTCAGCTCGCCGTCGGGGGCCTGCGCGGACAGCTCGCCCCGGTAGTAGGTGTACGCGTCGCCATTGAGCACGGCGTTGGGTGCCGGCGGCGGGCTGGCCACCTCGCGAGATAGCACGCGAGCATGCTCCCGGAGGCGGTTCTCCATCAGGTCGCGGCACTCGGCGAGCACCGGCTCCGCCGTCACGCCCTCGCGGCGCAGGTTCTCCGCCACCGCCTGCACCGCGCGGCCGTACTGCTCGATGCGCTCGAACGGGGTCGCGCCCAGCACCTCGCGCGCGTACGCCACGCTCAGTGGCCGGAGCAGCTCCTGCTTCAACCCCGCCTGGGACGGATCCAACGCCGTCAGGGCGTTCTCCAGCTGGGTGAGCCGCCGCGAGTCCGCGGACAGCGCATCCAGCGGATCCTTGCGGCCCCGGGGCGCCTGGGCGGGGAACGCCGCCGAAACGCGGCGTCGGAGTGCGGCCACCACCCGGCGGCGAGTGTCCTTGTCCGCGTCGCGCAGCCGCTCGTGGAGGGAGGGCACCGCCTCGCTGAGCATCGCCGCCAGCGAGCCCATCACGCCCAGCTCCTCCTCCAGGTTCTCCGCGAGCCCGACCAGCCACTCCATCTTGACGCTGTCCTCGAACGCGAGCCCCTCCGCCGCGGACGCGCTCATCTCCAGCGCCTGCTCCAGGAACCGCGCGGCCGACTCGCACAGCGCGGGGTAGCCCGGCTTCAGCTCCGGAACCGACCGGCTCAGCTCCAGGACGTCGCGGATGGCGATGAGCAACGCCACACCGCCGCGCCCCTCCCCTTGCCCCGCCGTCATGCCCCGAGACAGCCGCTGCTCCAGGGCCGCCACCAGCGCACGCGCCGCCACCAGCAGCGGCGCCCGGTTCTGACCGTGGCGAGGCCCGGGCACCAGCTTGCCCAGCACGCCGCGCGCGGTGGTGGACACCACGCCCGCCTGCCAGTTGCGGCTCAGGCCCTCCGCGGCGTTCACGTCGTCCGCGGCCGCGAGCGTCGTCGCCTCGCGCTCCACGCCACCGCCCAGCTCCTGCCGCACCTTGCCCAGCACCTCGTCGAAGGTGCGCTGCTCCAGCCGGACGATCTCCAGCTGCGCCCGCTCACGAGGGTCCACCGCCGCCTTGAGCAGCGCGTCCGCCTCCGCCGCGGGAGGACCGCCCAGGAGGAAGAACCAGCGCAGCGCGTCCAGGTCCTCCACGGTCGCTTCGAGCGGCCGGTCCGGGCGGCGGTAGATCTGATCGCGCACCACCGCGGCCTTCAACGTCCAGAGCGCCTTCACCACCGAACGCTGGGAGAAGTACTTCGTGGGCACGTAGTCCGGCAGCTTCGACACCTGCGCCACGAGCGCGCGCTCCAGCGCGTCCGTGAGCATCTCCACGCCCTCCAGCACGTGGCCGGGCACCTTCACCTGGGCCACCGCGTCCTGGAGCAGGTCCAACTGCTGGAGCGTCAACGTGGCGCGCAGGTCCGGCCGCGTCCCGTGCACGAAACGGTGCAGCATGGCGGCCCGGCTCTCCCGCCGGGCGAAGGCCTTGGGCACGAAGCTGATGAAGCTCAACCGGTCCGCGAACGCCAGGAGCAGCTCCGGCGAGCGCGCGAGCACCTCCGTGAGGTACCGGTTGCTCGTCATCACCACGCACTCGGTGCGGCCGGTCGTCACCTTGCGGCCGTGCTTCAGCTCGCGCTCGTACATCACGTTGAGGATGGAGCGGAGCAGCATGTCCCGGCCGTCAAAAACTTCGTCCAGGAACGCGTGCACCGCGCCCAGCATGCCCTCGTCGGTGAGGTACTCGGTGCGCCCCGTCTCCGTGAGCACCTTGAAGTCCACCGGACCGATGAGGTCCGTCTGCAGCGTCGTCTCCGCGATCTGCTTGGAGAACAGCGACGGCAGGCCGGACACCTCGTCGGTGATGCGCCCCAGGACGGCGCTGGCGACGGCGCTCTTCGCCGTCCCGGGCGGCCCCACCACCAGCACGTGCTCGCGGCAGAGCAGCGCCAGCTCAATCTGCGTGAACAGCGTTTCCCGCTCCAGGTACGTCTCTCTCAGCTCCCCGAAGAAGCGGCGAAAGGACTGGGCGGCCTGCAGGTTGGGAGGAGGCGAAGTCACTAAAGGGCCAGAGGAGGATGCGGGGAAGGCCGCATGCTACCCGCGCCCCTCCCCCTATTTGAAGTGCACCGCGCAGGCCCCGTCGGGGCAGTTGCGACCCGCGATGCGGAAGCGGTAGCGAGCCACCACCCCATACACCGCGTCCGCCAGCTGCCGCAGTCCGGGGACGTAGTACACGTAGAGCAGCCGCCCCAACGGCCGCCGGCCCAGCGCGCGGACGATGGCCTCCGCTCCCTCCAGGACGCGGCCGTCCGCCTGGATGAGCTGCATGGCCTTCTCGCAGCGCTCGAAGCTCACCCCTGGGAAAGCGTCCAGGACGCCCTCGTCGCGGAACGAGAGCAGCCGCGTACCCTGCCCGCCCACCACCTTGCGCATCTCCCGCGCGGCGCCGCTGCAGACGCGGCAGTGGCTGTCGTAGAGCACCACGTCATGTCCCGGCGGTGTCGTCTGGAGCGTCGTCATGCGTCAGCGTCCCCTTGCGCCCAGTATGTCAACGCGGCTTGAGCATCTCATGCAGTTGTCCGTGCACGCTGCGCCAGATGTCGTGTTGCCGTTCAATAGGATCCATCAGCGCCATGCCCACCGACGTCGCCGGGGAGCTGCCCTGGAAGGCCGAGTACTGTCGGATGCGCGTTCCGCCACTGCCGTCGTCGTCGAAGACGAACTGGTTGGTGCCGCGCAGCGGGTGTCCGTCCAGGGTGGTGATGTGGACGACGCGCTCCGTCTCGTTGAGCTTCACGGCGATGGGCGCCCACACCGGCGGCGGCCCCTGCTCCTCCAGGAACAGCCGGGCGCCATCCGTCAGCGCGCTCGCCGCCGGCCGCAGCGAGATGCCCGCCGCCCCGAAGAGCAGCTCCGGGTTGCTGACGAAGGCCTCGAAGGCGTCCCTCGCGGACACGCCGGGGATGGTGCTGGTGTAGTCGGTGAGCGCCGTGGGAGCGCCAGCAATCGGCGGGCTCGGGTCCAGGTGCCCCAGCTGCTTGCGCGCGTAGGCATCCATCGAGGCGCCCTTGTCCAACGTCACGCTGAAGGCGGCGGCCTGGGTCTGCTCCAGAAGCCGCGCCCCCTGTTTCAGCTGCTCCTGGATGGAGCCCGTGGGCTTCGGCGGGAACGCGCCCCCCACGCCGAAGTCGAAGCCGTTGCCCTCCCGCGCCCGGGGCGCCACCTGCGGCGCCCTCGAGGGAGTCGTGGCCTGCGCGCCGGTCCCCCGAAACACCTCCACGGAGTTGGCCGGAGCAGCCGACGTCCGTGAAGGCGCCTCCAAACGCGGGGCCAGGGGAAGCGATGCGCCCTCGGGCGCGGCGAGGTCGGGGAGGACGCCGGACAGCAGGGAGTCGATGCGGGACATGGCGGGACACCTTCGTGGTGGACAGCGAGGAACCCACCCTCCCCTTGCAGTGCCTCCGCCACACGCTCCCGCGTGAATTCGCGGGGTTGCTCCCGGCCCTCATCCCGCGTCCGGCACACCCGTCCACCGCCGCGGAGAAAAGAAGAAGGCCGGCGCCCCTCGTCGGAGCACCGGCCCTTGGGACTTCAGCCCCCGCCGCGGGGCGGGAGGCTCACGGCGTCAAGACTGGCGGAACTCGGCGTCCACCACGTCGTCCTTCGCGGACGGCTGGGCGCTGGAGCCCGGAGCCGCGGAGGGCTCGGCGCCCGGAGGAGGCGTGGCGCCCGGCGCGCCGCCGGTGGCCCGGTACATCTCCTCCGCTGCCTTGTAGCTGGCCTGCTGGAGCTTCTCGAGGGCCGCCTTGATGGCGTCCTTGTCCTGCCCCTCGCGGACGGAGTTCAGCTCCGCGACACCGTCCTCGACGGCCTTCGCCACCTCGGGGGTGAGCTTGTCCTTGTTCTCCTTGATCATCTTCTCCGCGGCGTAGGACTGGCTCTCCGCCTGGTTCTTCACCTCGACCAGCTCGCGGCGCGCCTTGTCCGCGGACTCGTTGCTGCGCGCGTCGTCGACCATCTTGCTCACTTCGTCCTTCGACAGGCCGGACGAGTGGCTGATGGTGACCTTCTGCTCCTTGCCGGTCGCCTTGTCCTTCGCGTTGACGTTGAGGATGCCGTTCGCGTCGATGTCGAACGTCACTTCAATCTGCGGCACGCCGCGCGGCGCCGGGGGCATGCCGGTCAGGTGGAAGCGGCCGAGGCTGCGGTTGTCGCCCGCCATCTCGCGCTCACCCTGCAGCACGTGGATCTCCACCTGCGTCTGGCCATCCGCCGCCGTGGAGAAGGTCTCCGACTTGCGCGTGGGGATGGTGGTGTTGCGCTCGATGAGCTTCGTCATCACGCCGCCCAGCGTCTCCACGCCCAGGGACAGCGGCGTCACGTCCAGCAGGAGGATGTCCTTCACCTCGCCGCCGAGCACGCCCGCCTGCACCGCGGCGCCCAGCGCCACGACCTCGTCGGGGTTCACGGAGCGGTTCGGCTCCTTGCCGAACAGCTTCTTCACCGCCTCCTGCACCATGGGGATGCGCGTGGAGCCACCCACCAGGACGATCTCGTTGAGCTCCTTGGGGTCCAGCCCCGCGTCCTTCAGGCACTTGCGACACGGCTCCAGCGAACGCTCCACCAGCGGGCCAATCATCTGCTCGAACTTGGCGCGCGTGAGCTTCACGTTCAGGTGCTTCGGACCCGACGCGTCCGCCGTGAGGAACGGCAGGTTGATCTCCGTCTGCGTCGCGCTGGACAGCTCTATCTTGGCCTTCTCCGCCGCCTCCTTCAGGCGCTGGATGACCATCTTGTCCTTGCTGACGTCGAGCCCGGTGTCCTTCTTGAACTCGCTGATCAGCCAGTTCATGATCTCCAGGTCGATGTTGTCACCGCCCAGGTGCGTGTCGCCGTTGGTCGCGAGCACGTCCACCACGTTCTCGCCCACCTCCAGGATGGACACGTCGAAGGTGCCGCCGCCGAAGTCATAGACGGCGATCTTCTCATCCTTCTTCTTGTCCATGCCGTACGCGAGCGCCGCCGCGGTCGGCTCGTTCACGATGCGCTTCACCGTCAGGCCGGCGATCTCACCGGCATCCTTGGTGGCCTGGCGCTGGGCGTCGTTGAAGTACGCCGGGACGGTGATGACCGCCTCCGTCACCTTCTCACCCAGGTAGTTCTCCGCGGCGCGCTTGAGCTTCAGCAGCACCTGCGCGCTGATCTCCGGCGCGCTGTACTGCTTGCCGGCGATGTCCACGCGCGCGTCGCCGTTGGGGCCACGGCCCACCTTGTAGGGGACGAGCTTCGCTTCCTCGGTCGTCTCCTCGAAACGGCGGCCCATGAAGCGCTTCACCGAGTAGACGGTCTGCTCCGGGTTGGTGATGGCCTGGCGCTTCGCCACCTGACCGACCAGGCGCTCCCCGTCCTTCGTGAACGCGACCACCGAAGGCGTGGTGGGGGCTCCCTCTTCGTTGACGATGACCTTGGGCTCGCGACCCTCCATGATCGCCACCACGCTGTTCGTGGTGCCCAGGTCGATTCCGATAATCTTGCCCACGGTTCCCATCCTCTGGAAATGACTGCGTTTTTCCTGCGAAATCCCGATGTAAGCCCAACGTAACCACCCCCCCCGGCGTGTCAAACGCGAGGACGGGTTTCCCGTAGGCCCGGGCACCCAGCGCAAAGGTGATGACGCCCGCTGCGTAGCGCAGTGCGCAGGCCCGGCCGACCGCGTGTCACCGGAACGCCATCCGAGCGCCACGGGTGCGTAACGCGCTCTACACCGCCGTCACCCCGCGGTAGCAACCGGGCGGGCATTTTGGACACCAGCGGACCGTTCAACCCCTCGGAATCACTTCCACCTGCCCGCCTGACACCACGCGTCAGGGGTTGGCGAGAAAAGTGCACAGTCCGAACCGCGTCAGCGCTGTCATACCGCTCCCCGCCCCTTTGGAGTCGTCCATGCTGGTTCAGCCCCTGCGTTCCACGGACTTCCGCCGCTCGCCCGCGGCGCTTCCGTCCGTCGAACCGAAGGTCGCGGTGCTGCTGAACGCCAACGCCCGCAAGGTGGACGCCCGGGTGGTCAAGCTGCTGTCGCACGTGGTGCCGGAGGAGGACCTGTTCCTGTCGCGCTCGCCGCTGGACGCGCGGCGCATCGCGCAGACGGTACTGGAGCGGGGCTACCCCACGGTCTTCACCGGCGGCGGCGACGGCACCTTCATGGGCTTCGTCAACGAGGTGCTGCAGCAGGTGGGCCCGCGCGGGAAGTTCGCCGGCCAGGCCGCGCCGCGCTTCGGCATCCTCAAGCTGGGCACGGGCAACGGCATCGCGGCGTTCGTCAACGCGTCCAGCACCCGGGGCGACGGCATCCTCAACGACGTGGTGCGCGCCCGCGCGGCGGAAATCCCCAGCGTGCGCACCATGGACCTGGTGCAGGTGGACGGCCAGCGCGCGCCCTTCGCGGGACTGGGCGTGGATGGCAAGGTGCTCAACGACTACATCGCCGTGAAGGAGTCGCTGGGCAAGGGCCTGTTCAAGCGGGTCATGTCCGGCGGTGGCGGCTACTTCTCCGCGGTGGCCTTCAAGACGGTGCCGCACTACCTCACCAGCTCCGTGCTGGTGGAGTGCGAAGTCGTCAACGGCCCGTCTGAAGCCTACCGCCTGGGCGCGGAGGGCCAGACGGTGGGCGGGCCGCTGGCGCCGGGCGCGCTGCTCTTCCGGGGCAAGCTGATGATGGCCGCCGCGGGCACCATGCCCTTCTACGGCTACGGCTTCCGCATGTTCCCCCACGCGAATGACCGCCGGGGCTTCCTGCAGCTGCGCCTGGGACAGGTGTCGCCCACGCAGGTGCTGGCCAACCTCCCCCGCCTGTGGAACGGCCGCTGGGCGCCGGAAGGCCTGCACGACTTCCACGCCCGCGAGGTCACCATCCGCTTCGCGCGCCCCATGCCCTTCCAGGTCGGCGGCGACGCGGCCGGCTACCGCGAGCAGGTCACGCTGTCCGTGGCGCCCGAGTCCATCGAGCTGCTCGACTTCAACGGCGTGCAGTAGTCCCGGCGGTTGAAGGGCCCGCGTCTCCGGGCCCTCCCCCACGCATCAAGACTCCGACAGACTTCAGCCGCGGTCGCGCGACGCCGGGGGCTTCTCGCCCGGTTCCTTGCGACGGCCCACCGCGAACGCGTAGCTGACGCCCGGCCGCTGGTTGTGCTCGCGGTGCAGGGCCAGCTCCTCGCGGAAGGTGGCGCTCTCCGGCGAGGCGCCTTCCGGCAGGTTCGCTTCCATGTCCTTGTAGAGCGCGTCCAGCTCCGTGTCGTGCAGCGACTCCACGGACTCCGGCTCGAAGCCGGAGGTCTCCAGCGCCTGGAGCAGTTCGCGCGGAAGCAGCAGCGGCGCGCCCAGGCGCTTCTCCCAGAAGTCGAGCACGGGCTTGGGCGTGAAGCGGCCCACGCGCGCTGGGAAGGTGAAGCCCACGCGGCCGCGCTTGCCCAGCAGCGGGCGGAACACGCGCAGCGACACGTCCAGCGGGTATTGCACGCGCCCCGGCACGAGGATGCCGTGGAAGGGACCGTCCAGCATGCCCAGCGCGTCCGGCGCCACGCGGCGCACTTCGATGCGATCCGTCAGGCCCTGGCTGCGCACGCGCTCGCGGACAGGGGACACCAGGGTCTCATCCGTGTCCACGGCCACCACGGAGCACTTGAGTTCCTGGGCCAGCAGCACGGCGGCGCCGCCCTCCGGACCACAGCCGAGCACCAGCACTCGGGAGCCCTGCTCCAGCTGGGCCACCTTGGCGAAGCGGCGCGTGGCGTCGTCGGATCCGAACGCGCGCTGCGCCCCCGGCGGGTGGTACAGCGGGAATTGCTCAGCGGGACTCATTCCACCCTCATATACGCACCCCGGCCGGACTTCCAGCCGCCGGCCGCCTCCGGGCGCCCTGGGGCATCCGCCCGCGCACCGCCTGCCTCACAGGTAGTAGACGATGCGGGGATCCTGGTGCAGCTCCGCGTAGATGCCCCGGCGCTGCTCCTCGGACAACAGCAGCACGGACACGCTCAGGGACACGAACTTCCCCTTGCGGCTGTGCTGCACGTGGATGGAGTCCGGGGAGACCTCCGAGCCCAGCTTCCGCCGGAAGAGCGAGCGCACGTGCTCCTCGAAGCCGGGCGTCTCCTCGACCGTCGCCTTGCCCATCACCTTGTACTCGTAGACGGAGGGGTACTCGACGAGGGGCTTCTTCTCCTCGCCGGGGGCGTCGGTCTTGTCGGTGCCATCCTGGGTCATGACTCGTCTCTATCAGGCGCGGGCCTTGGGCGCTTCACAGCAGGTTGGCCGCCAACTCGGCCAGCATGCTGCGCTCGCCCTTGGCCATGGTGATGTGGCCGGCGATCTTCTCGTTCTTGAAGCGGTTGACCACGTGCACGAGCCCGTTGTTCGTGGAGTCCACGTACGGGTTGTCGATCTGGAACGGGTCGCCGGTGAGGATGATCTTCGTGTTGTCGCCCACGCGGGTGAGGATGGTCTTCACCTCGTGCGGGGTGAGGTTCTGCGCCTCGTCCACGATGATGAACTGGTTGGGGATGCTGCGCCCGCGGATGTACGTGAGCGGTTCGATTTCCATCAGCCCCAGGTCGATGAGCTCATGGTGGCCGCGCCCGGCCTTCTTGTCCGCGCGGCTCAGGTTCATGAGGAACTCGACGTTGTCGAAGATGGGCTGCATCCAGGGGTTGAGCTTCTCCTCGACGCTGCCCGGCAGGTAGCCGATGTCCCGGCCCAGGGGGAAGATGGGACGGCTGACCAACAGCTTGTGGTACAGCCCCTCCTCCGTCACCTTCTGCAGGCCCGCGGCGATGGCGAGCAGCGTCTTGCCCGTGCCCGCCTTGCCCACGATCGTGACGAGTTTGATCTCGTCATTGAGCAGCAGGTCCAGGCAGAAGGCCTGCTCCATGTTGCGCGGCCGGATGCCCCAGGTGCCTTCCTTGCTGTTGCGCGCGAGCGGTACCAGCCGCGCCTTGGCGCCACTGAAGCGGGCCATGGCGGTGTGGGACGGGTTGAGCTCGTCCTTGAGCAGCACCAGCTGGTTGGGGAAGAGCCGGTCCTGGGCCGGCACCTCCACTTCACCGCCGGGCTTGTAGAGCTGATCCACCATCTCCGTGGGGACGAGCAGCTCCGTGAAGCCGGTGTAGAGGTCGGTGATTTCGACGCGCTCGGTGTCGAAGTCCTGGGCGGAGAGGCCCAGGGCGTCGGCGCGGATCCGCAGGTTGGTGTCCTTGGTGATGAAGACGGCCTGGGTCTCCGGCTCGGTCTCCATCATGTCCAGGGCCACCGCGAGGATGCGGTTGTCCACCAGGTTGCTGTCCGCCATGGAGGACGGCAGCGAACGGTCGGTGAAGGCCACGCGGAGCATCCCGCCGTGCGGCAGCGGGACACCCTCCTTCAAGGAGCCCTCGGCGCGGAAGGAATCCAGGTAGCGCGCCACCAGTCGCGCGTTGCGCCCCAGTTCGGAGAGATCGCGCTTGAACTGATCGATCTCCTCGATGACGTAGATGGGGATGATGACGTTGTTGTCCTTGAACCCGTAGATGCTGCGGGGGTCATGGAGGAGGACGTTCGTGTCGAGGATGAAGTTCTTTCGCATCGAGGGCTTCGCGACCTGACCTGGTTCGGGTGCGATTGCTGACGGCGAGCGACGACCGTGGAGGACCAACACCGCTGAATATAGGCACCGAACGAGGGGCCAGCAGCCGCATTCCCGTCTGAAAGCGCGAAGGTCCGTCCGAAACAGCACGGGCGTTCCGGAAACGGGGCGCTACCGCGGGCCCCTCAGGACGTCGCGGCCGAGCGCACCGGGGCCGGCGCGGGCTCGCTGGCGTCCTGGAAGAGCGACGCGGGCGCCAGCGGATCATACCCGAGCACCTCCACCACCCTTTCGGGCGGAGGGCCGGGAGGCATGCGGGCCCAGGGGAAGCGCGCCTGCAACGCCTCTTCGTCCAGCGACAGCGCCTGCTTCGCGTGGAGGCGCCAGGCCTTGTGCCAACCGCCCGTGTCGAGCCGCCGGGCCACCCGCCGCGACAGGGGGCTGATCATCGGCGTGGGCGTGAAGAGGGTCGGCTGTCCCTGCGCGTCCCGCATGCAGCCCAACTCCACCGCCCACGCCAGCATCCAGCGGGGCCAGCCGCGGCCCGCGCGGCGAAGGGCGCTGAAGTGCCCCTGCGCGACGCCGTCCGCGAAGGTGAAGCGCCGCTCGTAGACGCACGCGGCGGAGAAGGTCGCGGGCATCAGCGCCACGCCTTCCGCGCCGATGCGGCGGGCCATGAGGTGCAGGAGCTCCAGCAGGTCGCGCGACAGCGAGAGTCCAGGATGGAGCTGTCCCGGCAGCGGCGGACGGTTCCAGTCGAAGGGGCGCCCCGGGTGCTGCAGGAGGAGGCTGTCCACGTAGAGCAGCGGCGCCTCCGCGGCCGAGCGGGTGAAGCCGACCTCCGCGCCCATGGCCTGACGCAGGGACAGGTCCACGACGGCAGCGTGATAGCGGCGGCTCAGGAGCGTGATGCGCGGCTGGAACGGGTCCTGGCAGGACAGGCGCAGCTCGACGGGCCCTACCCGCTCTTCCAGGCGCTGCGCGAAGCCATAGGCCCGGAGGGCGTGCTCCAGGCCCTCGCGGCTGTAGGTGCCGAACGCCAGGCCCACGCGGTCGCCGCCGGACTCCAGGCCCAGGTCCTCCAGGGACAGGGACTCCCCCGCGGACGCGGCCAGGTCCGCGCTGTTCAGGCGCGAATAGATGCGGCGAGCATGGGTGGTGAGCTCTGGCGTCCGGGGCATGGGAGCGTCCTAGTCGTAGCGGATGTCCACCAGGGTGAGTTCAATCTCCCCCCGCGGGCGCCGCACCTCCACGGTGTCGCCCGGGGCCTTGCGCAGGAGCGCGCGGCCCATGGGTGACTCGACGCTGATGCGGCCTCCGGCGGCGTCGATCTCGTCCGAACCGACAATCTGGTACGTGCTGCGGATTCCGCCCTCGTCCTCCAGGGTGACGGTGGCGCCGAAGTAGACTTTCGAGCGGTCCGCCTGTTCCGAGGGGGTGACGATGGTGGCGGTGTCCAGGCGCTTCGAGAGGAAGCGGATGCGCCGGTCGATCTCCCGCAGGCGCTTCTTGCCGTAGATGTATTCGGCGTTTTCTGAACGGTCGCCCTGGGCAGCGGCGGCGGAGACCTCGGCGGTGACCTTGGGGCGGGCCTCGTTGAGCAGCTGGAGCAGCTCGCGGTGCATGCGCTCGGCGCCCGCGCGGGTGAGGTAGCGGCGGAACGGGGCCTGCTCCCCTGCCTCTTCGTCCTCGGCGGCGTCGTCGGGCGGTTCGGGAGCTTCCTGGGCCATGCCCCGTGTATAGCGCCGGACGCTGACGGACGGCGGGTGCCCGGCGAGCGGATGTTCACCCAGGGGCGGGACGGAGCGTGTCAGGAAGGGGCGCCTGCGATCGCCAGTGGAACTCCCCGGGCGCTGCTGGTAGGAAGCGCCTCGCGGGGCCGCTGGCGGATCCGCAGCCGGTGCCAAAAAAAGAATAGCGAGTCGCTAGCTCAGCTGGTAGAGCACCGGCCTTTTAAGCCGAGGGTCGGGGGTTCGAGCCCCCCGCGACTCAAGCAGTGACGACGTCCCCGTCGTCTAGAGGCCCAGGACGCTGGCCTTTCAAGCCGGTAACACGGGTTCGAATCCCGTCGGGGACACTGGAACAGCCCCGTAAGTGCCCGGAAACACAGGGTACTTACGGGGCTGAACCGTTCATGGGGGTTCGCAGGAGTCTGCTCGATTACGTACGGATTACGTACGCAGATTGCCTCCTGGAATCGCCCTCCCCTTTCCCGGTTGACCTTCGAACGGGATCCGTACGGTCCCAATCGTGCTCAGCAACCGCTGGGCCTCCGCTTCAGCGACAACCATGTCGGCCCGGAACGCTCCTCCCGCGTCCATTGCGGCGGCGGTTCGGTGCCTATGCAGGGCCGCACATCTGAAGTCAGGCACCGCAGAGCAGAAGCGGGAGACCCGTAAACTGGGGGATCGCCTCGTAGGCTACGGTATGTTCCGCCTCCGATGGCACTCTCATCCCGTCTGACTCCACAGCAGCGACGTGCCGCCCTGGAGCAGCTCTCCAGGGACCGGCTGACCAGCCTCTCCGACCACTTCGGGCTCGATGTCGGCGACCGTCGCGTCATCCAGAACCACGTCAACGCCATTGTCCGGTCCCAGTCCGTGGACTTCGGTGTCCTGCTGGGGCTGCTCAAGCGCGAGGAGCTTCAGGCCATCTGCGGGGCGCTGGGCCTGGCTCAGGCTGGCCGAGAGAAGGAAGTCCTGGTCCAGCGGATCCTCGGCGGCAGCGGCGAGTCCGACTCCAGCAGTGGCAAGAGCCAGAAGAACGGCAACGGAGCCGCCGCGCAGATGGCGCCCGACCTCCCCGCCACCGGCAAGCTCACGGTAGATCAGCTCGAACGGTACCTGTGGAGCGCCGCCGACATCCTCCGGGGCAGCATCGACTCCTCCGACTACAAGAACTTCATTTTCGGGCTCCTGTTCCTGAAGCGGATCTCCGACGTGTTCGAGGAGGAGGCCGAGAAGCTCATCGCCGACGGCCACCCGCCGGAGGTCGCCTGGGAGGACAAGGACGAGCACCAGTTCTTCGTCCCGAAGTCGGCCCGGTGGTCGGAGATCCAGAAGGTCGCGACCAACATCGGCGAGGCGCTGAACAAGGCGTGCGCCAAGCTGGAGGAGCAGAACAGCGCCCTCGACGGCATCCTCGCTGGCATCGATTTCAACGACGAGCGGAAGCTCGGGGACACGAAGAACCGGGACACGGTGCTGTCGCGGCTGGTGCAGCACTTCTCCAAGGTCTCGTTGAGGAATTCGTCGCTCGCCGAGCCGGACATGTTGGGGCGCGCCTACGAGTACCTCATCGAGAAGTTCGCCGACGATGCGGGGAAGAAGGGCGGCGAGTTCTACACGCCCAAGAAGGTCGTGGAGCTGATCGTCGAGTTGCTCCGGCCCACCGAGGACATGCGCATCTGCGACCCGACCTGCGGTTCAGGCGGGATGATGATCGAGTGCGCGAACTACGTGAAGCGGCACGGCGGCAGCTCCCGGAAGCTGTCCCTGCACGGCCAGGAGAAGAACCTCGGGACCTGGGCCATCGCGAAGATGAACATGCTTCTACATGGGTTGTCGGACCACCGCATCGAGAAGGGCGACACCATCCGGTCGCCGAAGCTCATAGATGCCAGCGGGCTCCTGCTCTACGACCGGGTGATCGCCAATCCACCCTTCTCCCTCGACGAGTGGGGCGTAGAGGTCGCCGAGGCGGACGCCCACGGGCGCTTCCGGTTCGGGGTCCCACCGAAGACCAAGGGAGACTTGGCGTTCGTCCAGCACATGATTTCAATCCTCAACGGCGAGCGGGGGCAGCTCGGCGTCGTGATGCCCCATGGCGTCCTCTTCCGTGGTGGCAGCGAGGCCGAGATCCGGAAGGGCTTCCTCACGGAGGATCTCATTGAGGCCGTCATCGGCTTGCCCTCGAACCTCTTCTACGGGACCGGCATCCCGGCGGCGGTGCTGATCATCAACCGGGCGAAGCCGGCCGACCGTCGAGGCAAGGTGCTGGTCATCAACGCCTCGGCGGAGTTCCAGGAGGGTAAGGCTCAGAACTATCTCCGCGACCAAGACGTGAAGAAGATCGCCGCAACGTTCCACGCATTCAAGGACGTGGAAGGGTACGCCCGCATGGTCTCGGTGGAGGAGATCGAGAGGAACGACTTCACCCTGAACATCAGCCGGTATGTGGACACCGCCGAGGAGGTTGCCACGGTGGATGTGGCCGAGGCCGTCAGGAAGTTGCGGCAGCTTGAAGTTGAGCGCGCCGCAGCCGAGGCCAAGATGAACGCCTTCCTGAAGGACCTTGGGTATGCCGAGTAGCACAATGGTTGAACACCTCCCAGCGTCCGGCGCTTCCAATTGGCCGGAGTTCCGGATCGGAGAACTTGGCCAAGTCGAGGCTGGCCGACAGCGGAACCCAAACGCTCCTGGTACGCCGAGGCCGTATCTCCGGGTCGCTAACGTCTACGACGGTCGCCTCGACCTCTCGGATGTTCTGGAGATGCCCTTCACTGACAATGAGTTTGAACGTTTCAGGCTGCACCCGGGAGACATTCTCCTGAACGAGGGTCAAAGCCTCCAGCTTGTGGGGCGCTGTTCACTCTATCGAGGAGAGCCGGTCAGCGTAGCGTTCCAAAACAGCCTCATTAGGTTCCGCGCCGGTCCAAACGTCGAGACCGAGTTCGCGTTCCAGCTCTTTCGTCACCTCCAGTACAGCGGCGTTTTCTCCAGTGTCGCCACGCAGACCACGTCGATTGCGCACCTAGGCGTTTCTCGGTTCGCATCGATTCCAGTACGGATCCCGCCCCTCCCCGAGCAGCGGAAGATCGCCGCCATTCTCTCCTCGGTGGACGAGACTATCGTGAAGACCGAGGCCGTCATCGCCCAGCTTGAGGTCGTCAAGAAGGCTCTGATTGAACGGCTGCTCGCTCGTGGGATGCCAGGGCGCCACGTCAGCTTCAAGCAGACGGAGGCCGGGGCGCTGCCATCCTCTTGGCACATCGTTCGACTCTCCGAGGTTGCAGAAGTCCGTACTGGCCTTTCAAAGAACTCGAAGAGGGCGCTCGCCACGACCGTGGAGCTTCCTTACCTGCGCGTTGCGAACGTGCAGGACGGCCACCTCGATCTAGATGAGGTCAAGACCATTGCCGTCGAGGCATCGCAGGTGGAGCGATTCCTACTGCACAGGGGCGACGTGCTCTTTTGCGAAGGTGGCGACGCGGACAAGGTTGGGCGCGGCACGGTCTGGAGAGGGGAGCTGCCGCTTTGCCTGCACCAAAACCACGTGTTCGCGGTCCGACCCACGGATGCCGTGCTCCCCGAGTTCTTGTCCATCTATCGTGGAAGTTCTCGGGGCAAGGCGTACTTCCTTGACGCGGCCAAGCAGACAACGAATCTCGCGTCGATCAACAGTACACAGCTTCGGGCACTGCCGCTGCCGCTGCCGCCTATAGAAGAACAGCAGGAAATCGTCGCGATTGTAGTGGCCACCGCCGACCGCATCTCCATCCAGAGGCGCTCGCTCAAGAGCCTGCAATCCATCAAGACGGCCCTGCTCGACGCCCTTCTCTCCGGCCGCATTCGAATGAACCCTGTCGCGCAGGAGGCGGCGTGATGCCACCGCCCCGAGACTGGAACGAGGAACACCAGTCCGAGGTACCAGCCGTGGTGCTGCTGGACAAGCTCGGGTACAGGTACGTCGCCGCCGAGATCCTCGATGCCGAACGCGACAGCCTCCGGGAGCCGGTACTCACGAAGCGGCTGGGGGCAGCACTCATCAAGCTGAATCCCTGGCTGACGCCGGAGAACGTCCAGAAGGCGATCAGGGCTGTTACCCACGTGGCGGCGGCGAGCCTGATCGAGGCCAACGAGAAGGTGTACGTGGCCCTCACCCATGGCGTCAGCCTTGTCCAGGATGGCGAAGGCGGCGCCAAGGGCCAGACCGCTCGGTTCATCGACTTCGAGCGCCCCGAGCAGAACGAGTTCCTGGTCACGCGCCAGTACCGGGTGCTCGGCGCCAAGAAGCAGGTCCGCGCCGACGTGGTGCTGTTCGTCAACGGCATCCCGCTGGCGATGATCGAGTCGAAGAGCCCAACCCTCGGCGGGAAGTGGCTCGACGAGGCCGTGCGGCAGGTCTTGCGGTACCAGGAGATCGGCGACGAGTACCGGGACCTCGGCGCCCCAAAGCTCTTCGAGACCGTCCAGTTGGTCATCGGGCTCTGCGGACAGAGCGCCTACTACGGCACCGTCGCGACACCACAGCGGTTCTGGGCCGAGTGGAAGGAGCCCTACCCGGCCACGGCCGAGGCATTGGAGAAGCGCCTTGGCCGGAAGCCCAGCGCTCAGGATGTGCTGGTCTTCGGACTTCTCGAACCCCGGAACCTCCTCGACCTGACCCGGAACTTCGTGGTCTTCGAGGCCGAGCGTGGCCGCACCATCCGCAAGGTCTGCCGGTACAAGCAGTTCTCGGCCGTGAACCGGGCCCTGAATCGCGTCCACGCGGCGAAGAGGCCCGAGGAGCGCGGCGGCGTCATCTGGCACACGCAGGGCTCCGGCAAGTCCCTGACCATGCTCTGGCTGGCGCTGAAGCTGCGCCGCGACCCACGACTCCAGAACCCGGCCATCGTCATCGTCACGGACCGGACCGACCTCGACCGGCAGATCAGCGACACCTTCATCCGCTGCGGCTTCCCGAACCCGGAGCGGGCACGAAGCGTCCAGGACCTCCGGGACTTACTCTTGAATCCCACCGGCAAGACCGTCACGACCACCATCCAGAAGTTCCAGGAGCTGACGGGCGCCGGTGGCAACAGCGCCAGGCGGGCGCAGCGGGAATCGCACCCGGTCCTGTCCGAGGCCGAGCACATCTTCGTCCTCGTCGATGAGGCCCATCGGACCCAGTACAGCAGCCTAGCCGCGAACATGCGCCGGGCCCTGCCTCGGGCCTGCTTTCTGGGCTTCACCGGAACCCCCATCGACAAGCAGGACCGGAGCACGCTCCAGACCTTCGGCCCGTACATCGACACGTACACCATCGAGCAGGCCGTCGGGGACGATGCGACAGTCCCCATCTTCTACGAGAGCCGGCTCCCGGAACTGCGGATCATCGGCAACAGCCTCGACAAGGTGTTCGACCACGTATTTGCGGACCGGACAGTCGAGGAGCGCGAGGCCATCAAGCAGAAGTACGCCACCGAGGAGGCCATCGCCGCCGCCCCGAAGCGGATCGAGGCCATCTGCCTGGACCTGTTCGACCACTTCACGAAGTTCATCCGCCCGAACGGCTTCAAGGCCCAGGTCGTGGCTGTGAATCGGGAGACGGCGGTCACCTACAAGGAGACCTTCGACCGGCTCAACGGCCCCGAGGCTGCCGTCATCATGACCGTGGGCCACAACGACGGTGCCCGCTTCCAGAACTTCAAGACTTCGAAGCAGCAGCAGGCGGAGCTGATCCGGCGCTTTCTCGACCCGAACGACCCGCTGGCGATGCTCGTCGTCTGCGACATGCTTCTGACGGGGTTCGATGCGCCCATTGAGCAGGTCATGTACTTGGACTCGCCGTTGAAGGAGCACACCCTCCTCCAGGCCATCGCCCGCGTGAACCGCAAGGCCGATAGGAAGACCTACGGCTTGGTCGTGGACTACTGGGGCGTGTCCGATGCCCTCCAGGAGGCGCTGGCGATCTTCTCGCCGTCGGACGTGAAGGGGGCCATGCAACCGAAGGTGGATGAGCTACCGCGCCTCCAGACCCGTCACCAGGCTGCACTTCGGTTCTTCGCGAGGGTGAAGAACAGGGACGACCTCGACGAGTGTGTGGCCGTCCTTGAGCCCGAGGACGTGCGCGCCGAATTCGACCAGGCGTTCCGGGTCTTCAGCCAGTCCCTGGACATGCTCCTGCCGGACCCACGGGCACTCCCCTATGTCGATGACCTGCGCTGGCTCGGGAAGATTCGGGGTGCTGCCCGGGCGCGGTACCGGGACCCTGGCCTCGACATCTCGGATGCTGGCGCCAAGGTGAGGAAGCTCATCGAGGACGTGGTGGTGGCCGAGGGCATCCAGTTGCTGGTGAAGGAGGTCTCCATCTTCTCGAAGGACTTCGAGGAGAAGATCGCGGCATTGAAGTCTCCGGAGGCGAAGGCCAGCGAGATGGAGCACGCTATCCGGCACGAGATCCACGTGAAGTTGGAAGAGAACCCGGCCTTCTACAGGTCGCTGCGCGAGCGCTTGGAGGAGCTCATCGAGGAGCGAAAGCAGGAGCGCATCGACGCTGCTCGGCAGCTCCAGCTCTTCCAGAGCCTCATCAAGGAGGTTCGCGACGAAGCTGGTGCGGCGCAGCGGGTGGGCCTCAACGAGTTCGCCTACGCGATCTACGGCGTCCTCAACGAGGGCCACGTTCCGATGGTCGCCGAACCACAAGCTCCCTACGGTGAAGAAGCTGGCCGGGAACTGGCGACCCTCATCCAGGAGGCAATCGAGCCCGAGACGCAGATCATCGATTGGACCCGCAAGGATGACGTTCAGCGGCAGATGCGCCAGAAGGTGAAGCGGCATCTTCGCGCCGCGAACTACGAGTCGGAGAAGGTCGAGGCGCTTGCCGGGAAGATCGTGGACCTCGCGAAGGTGAGGAAGGGCAAGTGAGCGCCGCCCGAGAACAGTCCGCGGTTCAGTTCGGTCGAACCCGGATCAGCTACGACATCCGCCGCAGCAGCCGCAGAAGCACGGTGGCGGTTACGGTCTCACCTCCAGGCGTTGTTGTGCTGACCGCTCCGCAGAGCACTCCCGTGGAGCGACTGGATCGCGTGGTCCACGAGAAAGCTCGCTGGATCGTGTCGCGCCTCCGCCTAGTCCGCCCTGGCGAGCCGGCACTCCCGACGCGGGAGTTCGTGACCGGCGAGACCTTCCTCTATCTCGGCCGACAATACCGCCTCCTGGTCCGCTCTGGTTCTCCCGCCGTCCGGCTGGAGCATGGCCGGTTCGTCGTCACCTCTTCGCGCTCTGCCGCGCATGACCGGCGTGCCGAGATTCGAGACCTCCTACTCCATTGGTACCGGCGCTATGCGGTCGAGCGGCTACAAGAGCTGGTGGGCCGTTGGGCCCCGAGGGTCGGCGTGGATAGCCCGAAGGTGCTGGTCCGAGAACAGGAGCGTCGCTGGGGGAGCTGTGGTGCGGGCGTCGTCCGGTTCAACTGGCGTGTCATCCAGGCGCCGATGCGGCTCGTCGAGTACGTGGTCGTTCACGAACTCGTTCACCTTCTCCACGGCGACCACGGGCGTGCATTCTGGGCGGCGCTAGGGCAATCGCTTCCCGATTACGAGCAGCGGCGCGAAGCTCTTCGGCATGCCGGGCCGCGACTTCAGTGGTGAAGACGAATCCATTTCCGGCGTGGAGGAGGTCTCTTCCCACGCTGGGACGATGATTGCCTGTTATCTGGCCAGCTCTTCGAGGGGTGCCCCCGGACCATCTGGAGTGGTGGAGGCGCCCCGTCAAGTCTGACAGGCTGACAGGGCATGGAGGGGCGAGGGCCTCGCCGATATAGCGCAGCAGCAGCCCTATCTAGTGAATGAGGCAGTAGGCGCTTATGCCACAAACATCGCAGCGAGGATGGGCCAGACAACATGGCGAATTCCGTCGCGGTGATCGGTCTCGCTCGGTTGCCGGAGTTCGAGCGAACGCTGAGACTCGATGCCCTTGACGGAACCCAGCAGAGACGCGTCGATGACGGGCTCCTTAACCGCGACCGCGTCACGGAGTTTCCTCAGGAGATCCGCTAGCTCTGTCGGAGGGAGCTGCTGAGTACCATCTGGACGGATGAGGCTTCCCTCCAACTCAAGCCGGTGCTCCACCCATGTACCCTGCTGCTGCCGTAGCGACTGCCTCGCCAAAACCACGAGCCCCAAGGCTCCTGTGCTGGTGGGCTGGGGTCGGCCTGCGGGCCATCGCAACACCGCGGCGCCACTCGGGCGCTCGGGAAAAGCGAGGCGCCGGAGCACGGCGGAGACCTCAGGACTGTTGAGGCCGATGGCGTCGGCAGTAGCGCCGCGCGCACCGGTGACGGGCATACCTGAGTAGTCGCCGCAAGCACGGGGGCGGCCGGCTACCTCAAAGACCGTCGCAACTTCGGAAGCATCGATAACTTCTTCCTCGCTTGTGCGGAAGCGGAGCACCTCGAAGTCGAGGAGTGGGCGGGCCTGTAGCTCCTCGGTGAGTAGCGATTCGAGATCGCTCCAGCGCGCCTGACCTGGATCGAGCGCCCTGACCTTGCGCTGGTTGCCCGCGTACTCGTCATGGAACTTGCGCCACTGCTCGAATCCCTCGGTGACGAGCTTGTTGATCCGATCGGTTTCGCTCGGGTCGAGTGGCCCTAGGGGGCGCTCTCCCATCACATCCTGGAGTTCTTCCGGTGGGACGAGCGCCATCACCCGGGAATAGAGTTCCTCGAAGCGCTCGGGGGCCACGACCGTGCGGGCGATGCTGTGCAGCTTCTCCCGCGCGACCCGGTAAGTATCCACCTCGCGGCTGTCCTTCACCACCAGCGTATCAACGAGGATGGTGCGCCTGGACTTGAAGCGGTGGACGCGACCGACCCGCTGCTCCAGTTCCATTGGATTCCAGGGGACATCCACATGGACGAGGCGCCTCGCCACTTGCAGGTTGAGACCCTCGCCACCTGCCCGGGACGAGACCAAGAACTGGGGACCGTCAGACCGCCAGAAGGCGTCGATCTGGTCGGTACGCATCTGCTCACTCTGAGCACCGATGATCTTCGCTGGACGCCTGCCCGTCCTCCGCTCGATGTAACCACACAGCGCCGTGACGGTCTCGATGGGCTGGGCGAAGAGGACCACCTTCTCCTCACCGAGATCGTGGAGGACCTGCTCGAAGAGGATGTCCCACTTCTTGTTGGGATCTCGCTCAAGGAGCGCGGAGCCTTCCTCAAGAAGGTGCGACAGTTTGTCGAGTTGCACCACGGCAGGGTGCTCGGGATCGAGGTCTTCGAGATCCTCCAGTGAGGACGTCTGCTCCTGTCGAACGATGTCGTGCTGCATCCGCTCGAAAAGGCGTACGACAGGCTCGTCGGGTTGCCCATCCCGATAGGGCCGGAGCAGCGCCAGGGCACGCTGAAGCCCGCGCAGCTTCAGGTTCGCGCCGGCGCGGAGTGCTTGGCGCACCAGAAACCCGAGGCCCGCCTGCACGCTCGAGGTGGCCCACTGAAGGGCAAGCCCACAGCGCCAGGTCGCGGCCCGCCGCCGGGCGTCCCCCGGCCGTTCATTGCGCTCCGGTTCAAAGAAGTCATGGATGTTCTCAAGCCAGCGCCGGTGCTCCGCGCCGAGATCCACGGCAACAGGTTCCCGAACCCGGCGTAGCGGAAACAGCGGCCGCTCATCCCAGTCCCTGACATCCTCCTTGGTGCGGTAGATAACCCGGCCGCGCACGGCTTCGTCCGATTCTCCTGGCCTCTTGAGGAGCCGGAGGATGTTCTCGAAACGGGCGGCGTGTCCTTGGTGCGGCGTGCCCGTAAGGAGGAAGAGTCTGCCTTCCGGACCAAGATGACTCACGATCTCCTGCACGAGCTTGTACTTGCGAACGGGACTGCCGCCACCTTCCGCCCAATCCGAGAGGTGGTGAGCCTCGTCGACGATGAGGACATCCCATTCGGTTCGGGACACCTTGTCGACGTGGCTGGGGTGGACGGCCCGGTGGATGCTCGCCACCACACAAGCATCCCCGTTCTTCCCACCTAGCCGCGCGTCCCCCTCCTCTCCTGAGACCCACGCGCGGAAGGGAAGCTCAAGCCGCCGAAACTCGCGCATCACGTTGCCAACGAGCCGGGCCGGTGCCAGGTAGAGGATCCGCAGCGTCGGCTGCTGCTCGAGGAGCTCGCCGATGATGAGCGCCGCCTCGATCGTCTTGCCGAGGCCAACCTCGTCGGCGATCAGGACACGCCTCAGGTTCGCATGGTCGAGCACGTGCCGCACCAGACTGGCTTGGTGGGCCAGAGTTACTACTGGGCGGACGTCGAGCCTCCGCTGGGGATCTTCGGCGAGAAGGAACCATGCGAAGGCCGCAGACACTGACCTGCGACTCCGAGCGAGCCAACTGTCCCCTGCCTCAGGCGGGAGTGCGAGCAGTTCGGCCGGGGTCGGTACGGCGGTGACTCGGCGAGCGTCAACGCTTGAGGTGAGAAGCGGGACGTTCGTTCCTTCGGCGCCCCAGAACCGCCCTGGAGCACGGGCGAGGTCGAGAGCACGGATTCCGAAGTCGTTTAGTTCACGGAGCATTGCCACCAGCCCCGTGTCGCGGCGGTAGAGGCGGCTCATGCGGCACCTCTTGGACAGGCAGCGAGGAGCGTGCGGCCACGGGCGAGGACGTTCTTGCGCCGTTGGGCGTCGCTTCGGCGGACGTGCTCCTCGTGCGAGTCGACCAGGGTGCTCACAGCCATTTGGATGGGGTTGGAACGCTGGCGGAAGACAGAGCGGATGTCGTCGCGCACCTTGTCGTAGTTACGAAGGAGAACCTCCTTGGCCTTCGGCCTGGCCGCATCCACCACCGAGGGTCCGAGATTGTCGTCCAGGAATTCGATCATCCGGCTGAGCACGCCGGCACCTTCAGCTTCCCCGCTCTTCACAAAGGCTTGGCAGTGGCTGCGAACCGCCTTTTCCACCTGCTTATAGAGCTCAAGCTTGACGGTCTCCTTGAGTTCATCGATGGCCTCCCTCCCTACCTGACCGAGATCGGCAGTACTCGCCTTGAGGTCTTCGTGGAGGGCTTCAACCATCCGCGGCTTCACCCGGGCACCCTGGCTACGAGCCCATCCAACGATCGGCTCCACAAGCTGAACGTGATCCTCTCCCATCAGCCTTGTCCGCCGACGGAGTTCGACGAGCAGCTTCTTCGACCACACCACAGCCAATGGCTCTTCAAACTCGAGGGTGAGTTCCACCGGAAGTTCGACCTTCCTCGCGCCGTGAAAGGTCCCTCCCCTGCGAATTGCCGCCTGCAGGGTTCTCCAGTTGAAGCTCCTGTATTTTCGCAACCGCGCGCGGATCGCCTTTTCCGCCTCCAGGGAGGCGCGCTCAAGCTCGGCCTCGATCAGGGAGGGCATGGTCTCGCTGAGGAAATTGCGAAAGGCTCCCTCTCGGTTGGCGAGCTCGGTTCGCAGGCCTCTGGAAAACTCCTCTAACTCTTGCTTGAGGCGCTGCGCCTCCTCCTCAGCGCGATTGTCCTCATCCCACTTCGCGACGACCACCTCCACAGCAGTACGTGCCTGAGTGCTCCACAGCTCCTTCTGGGTGGCAATCCGAGCCTCAAGATCAGAGAGGCGGGAAGTCGCCATTGAGCGGAGGCTCTCCTGAAAGGCAGGCACGCCGGACTCCTCGATTCGCTTGAGCCGCCTTGGAGCATCTTCGTCGCTGAGAAGGAGCGCGCGGTACTCGGTGGCAGAGAGCGGGTGCACAGAGAGACCGGCCACCACCCGATTCACCACTTCGTCGCGAGCCTCCCGGGTGGCCGACGCCCCGTCCTCCACGAAAGAGACCAATTGGGTCTCCACCTGGTTGCGCATAACGTCGATGGCACGACGGCATACGTCCTCAAAGTAATGCACGAAGGGTTGGACGCTTTCGGGCTCCAAATCCTTTATCCGCTGCCGCTCCTCCAACGCAGGCTGATCGAGCTTGGTTGCCACTACGACAAGCCGAGCGGGATCCGGATTGTCAGGCGAGTCGTGGAGGAGGCTGTTGAGGAACGTGGTCTCCTTGAGGAGGTCCGCGCTAGCCTTGGTGAAACCCGCGCGGTCCACAACCAGCACGACAGCCCGCGCCTTACGGATCCACTCGGCGGTGACCTCCTGGTACTCATCGTTGGCGACTCCGACGCCGGGCAGGTCTACGAGGACAAGGCCGCTCTTGAGGATCGAGCTGTTATAGCCAACCTCCAGCTCCCGGATCACCGGGGCCAGGGAACCGGCTGCATGCTCGTGAAGTTCTTTGTAGAAAGCGGTCTCGGCACCCGAGGTGAGTTCAACCCGGCGGGTCCGATCCGGGCTGGAGAGGACCTCTGAGAGACGCTCGATGCGCCGGAGATCGTCGGGCGAGATGGTGGCCTTCCATTTCGGCTCCGATCCCAGCGCCCGGCGAAGTCCGTCCATAAGGTAAGGCATGTCCTGGGTCTTGAACTGGTCGCCTCGGATGAGGAGCGCGGCGAGCTGGGTGTAGGCAGTTCGCTTCTCGGAGCGGGAGTCTGCGGATTTCGAGGCATCCTCCCCGGCGTCCTCGGTGGCCGTAGCTCCATCCGAAGTGAAGGCCCGTTCCAGGGCGAAGAGCACCTGGTTGACCTTGTCTCCTCCGTGATAGCGCGCCTCAAAGTACGGCTTTTCCGCGAAGGAGATCCGCGTCGCGAGCGCGGTCAGGGGGCCCACCCCGCCAGCAGGAAGGAGAGAGCGGGTTCCGCCCACGACCGCATTGAGAAGCGTGCTCTTGCCCACGCCTGCGCCCCCAAGAAAACATACTGGGAGGGGGTCCTTCCGCAGCGCCTCGATGGCCTCGATCCGCTTGAGACCAGCGTCGAGTAGTTCGACCCGGTCCGGCGCGTGCTCCACCAGGAACTCCCGCAGCCCCTCCTTGCCGTCGAACCAGCCTCGTAACGCCTCAAGCGTCGTCTTCGCCATGTGACCCCCTCGCACTCGCATTCCGTGCGTCCAGAAGGCCTTACTTTAATCGACAACCACGAGCACATGGGAGCGAAGAGGGGCCTACCTACTGGTGGTGGTGATGACCCAGGTGTCACCAGCAGGCGGGCTCCGAGACGTCAACATCCACCGGAGAGGAGCGTCCCGCTTGGCTCAGCAAGATATGCTCTGGCACTTACCCGAGCTCATGAACTCTATGGCAGCATTGCGACAACTCAGAGGAGCGATGGGAGCTGCTGGAGGGAAGGGACATCCTCGCGCTCCGGTTAGAGTCCGAGCGGTGTGGATTCCCCCCTCTCCCGAAAGTTCGAAGATGGGCCTGAGCCAAGAGGTTCTATCGCGGCTGACAGTTATAGCCCCGGGCCTCGGAGAGTATGCGTCGCGCTAGCGCCCCGGCATTAAAGCTCAAGGGCTCTTCGAAGAGTACCGGCTGGCCGCGCTCACTAGGGACACTGAGCCCGAAGACAGGTTTCTTCGTGTTTTTGGAGCGCCAAAAGCCGAGCCAGTACCGGGGCCTGGCGTCGTCGCCAAGCCAGAAGCAGAACCCGTAGTATGGCTCTTCACCCTTGGGTGTACGTGCCCATCCATCACTGGCACGGTACTCCGTGGGAGCCTCCTCGTTCAGGTGCTGATGAACGGTGCTCAGGAAACGGTACATCAGACCCCAGCGACGCTCCTCTCGCTCCCCGACGAAGCTGTTGAGGTCTTGCTCCAATTCGCTCCCCGAGATCTCCTCAAGTCTCCAGGTGGAACTGGCGCTCACTTCAGCCAGTAGTCGCTTCAGACAAGGATCCAGTGCCGCGTCTGCAAGCTCTTTCCAGGTTAGAACGGGTACACCATCTGGCAGCTCGCGTCCTTCTTTGCTCGGCAGGACAAGCAGGTCGACCTCTCGACGCTTGAGCGCCTCCTCCTGGCGTCTGGTAAAGCCAGCTAACAACTTCAACTCAAGGCGCGCCGTTCGGTGCTTCCAGGCCACGCAAACGTCGGCGCGCCATCCACCCTCCGTCACCTCCTCCTCTGTGACACCGGGAACCTCCTCACGAGGGAGGTTCTCTCCCAACTGCTCGATCATCAAAGCTCGGACAGCGGGCTCCGTCTCCACAGCTCTCATGAGGATGCCCTGGGCCAGCCACTCGGGCCGGTGCCGTGCCATCGCCTCGAACATGCTTGCCATGACTCTCCACCTGTAGTCCCCATTTGGGCGCGCTGGGTCAGGGACTTCTCTTGTCACCTACCGCGATCCTTCTGCCGGTATCAGCGTACTGCCGACTTTGAGCGTCTGGGGCGCAGCCCCTTGGGGCTGCAGGCCGGACGCGAAACCTTCGAGCGCACTGGTGCAACCGGTGGCGAATCCTTCCGGAGTGAGGCCTTCGTACACACGGGTGCTCCCGGTTGCACGGATGCGGCCTGCACCCGCTCCGGTAACACGGGTTCGAATCCCGTCGGGGACACTGGAGCAGCCCCGTAGGTTCCCTGGAAACACAGGGTGCCTACGGGGCTGACCCGTTTCTGGAGTCCCGCAGGCACACGGCCTTCGACCGGGCTTGCGAGCCACGCTCACGCGGGGCCGTCCCCGCACAGTGGAATGGCCCGGCGAACGCGTGGTGCCTATCCGTCCAGCCCCGCGCCCAGCGCCCACAGCAGCCGCGCGAGGAACTCGTCCGCCCGGTCCGGACGCATGTCGATCTGATGCTTCGAGTGCGCGGCGTCGTTGCGCAGTTGGCGCAACTCATCCAGGACCGTGAGCGCCGTGGGCTCAAGGGTGATGCTGCGGCCAAGCAGTGCCGCCAAGGCGTTTCGCTCGGAGGACTCTCCGAGGAACAGGGGCAGCAACCAGAGGGAAATTGAACCGCCGGCGCCCTGCGGCCTGCCAAGCACCTCCGGGAGGGCCTTCAGGTTCTTCAGAGCACTGAGCAGATACGGTTGCGAGGGCCTCAGCGCATCCACGAGCCCCACGTGGGAGAGTGCCCCCACATAGGCGGACTTGCTCGACCATTTCTCCTGCTGCTCGGCCCGAGACTCCTCCTTCGAGGCCCGCCACCGCTGCGCCCAGCGCTTCAGCGCGGGCAACGACTGGTCCGCCAGGAACCGCGCCAGCCGCTCGATGGCGTGACCGAAAGCGTCGACGGACTGGCGCATGAACGTGGGGTTCTGCTTCCACAAGAGGAACCAGCGATGCGCGTCTCGCAGCGACTCCGCCAGCTCCGGTTCCCCCCACCCCTGGAAGAAATCCCCGGTGTGCGGGAGCTTTTCCCTCCAGCCCGCGCGGTGCCGCTCGATGAGCGCCTCGAGCGCGGCCATGTCCTTGAGCTTCGCGAGTTGGAGCACGATCGAGTGGTCGACCCGCAATTCGCGCTGGAGCACCTCGATCCGCTGCCAGGTGCCCGGCAGGGACTGACGAATCCACGTCTCCAGCTGCGAGGAAACAGGACGCTCGCTCTCGAGCGTCGGGACCCACTGGGGTTCGTGGAAGACGAGCGTGGCACGGCCTGTCAGACCTGGAACGACCTCAAGCAGCGCCCAGCAGGTCTTCACCCGCTCCACGGGAGCTGACTTCCCACTCTTCGCATCCCAATCCATGCGCAGCGCGGTCACTCGCGGCTCACGCTCCGAGTTCGTCACGGCGCCCCCCTCGCGGTGCGAAGAGGTCACGACCGCCGACATGCCCATGCGGACGGCTCGCCGTATCAATTCGGGCAGACGCTCGGGCAGCTCGGGCCGCACGTGTTCCTCCAGCGACAGCTCCGGATGCCCCCCGGCCTGTCGTTGCGGCACTCGGGCCACGTCGCCGAGAACGAGCTCCGGAATCACGTCCTCCCGGTGGGGAGACAAGGCCACCCAGCCCACCTGCGGATCATCCAGCCCGTCGTTCGCCTCCGGAGGAGCCAGCCAGCGGGAGATCGGCCCCCCCTGCTCGTGCACCCGCCCCATCGCCTGGAGGCCTCGAAGGGCCGAAGCCACCATGTCCACGGACACGTCTCCGAGGATTTCAGCCAGCTCCGCCTCGGTCCGTTCCCTCAGCCCCACGAGTTGGAGGACCGCCGATTCGAGGCGATCGAGCGACCGGGGTCGCGCGAACCGTGCCACGACACGAATCCAACGGGAGGGCAGTTCGATCCAGACGCGGCGGGTCTGGTACTGGCTCAGCGGATCCATGCGAGCACCTCCGAAGCAGGGATGATGGGCCTGGAGGACTGCCTGGCGCCCGCGTCCGCGATCAGGCCAAAGACCTTGCGCCATGGCGCGTTCACGCGCCCACGCTGCTCCGCCGCGAGGGTCTCCGAGTCTCCGACGATGATGACCTGGGATTGAGCGCGTGAGATCGCCACGTTCGCCGAGCTCTCGTCCCGGAGGAACCCGATCTTCATGTGTCGCGTGCTCCGCGTGGTCGCGATGATGACCAGGGGGAACTCACGCCCCTGGGCACTGTGGACCGTGATGAGGTCGACGGCCTCTCTCAGCCACGAAGGCAGCCTCGCGAGGCGCTCTTCGAAGCGCTGGCGCTGCTGCGTGTAGAACGCAAGCACCGCGATGGGCGGCGCACCGTGTTTCGCGCGCAGGGCGTCGAGCCGCTCCCGGGGGATGGCCTCCAGGAGCTTAAAGATGACGTCCTCTTCGTACGCGTTGGATTCAAGGCAGTCCTCGTCCTTGCCAGGCCGGTCCCTCGTGTCCACCCACATGACAGGCCGGTTGTCGAAGAGCCCGAGCGTCAGCTTGCGCTGCTCGGCCAACACTCCCTCCCAGTAATGCCGGAGCTCGACCTCGGGCTCATAGAAGGCCATCGACACCAGACGCCCGATGTCCTCGTGCATGCGGAACTGCTTGTCGAGCGCGACGAAATTCTCCCCGGGGAGCCGCTCATGCAGCCAGGCGAACAGAGACGACTTCATGTCGACACGCGATTGGAGCTCGCCATCGAGTCCTCGCCAGAGCTGCTCCTCGACGTGCGGAGGAAGCTGCCGGTGGTCTCCCACGAGGATGACATGACGGCCCAACGACATGGGAATCAGCACGTCGATTCCGGCGCGCGCGGCCTCATCCACGATGACGACATCGAAGAAGTCATCCTCCTCGTCCGTCGCATCCGCGGCGATCTGGCAGGTCGCGGCGGAAATCGGCGCGTGTTTGGACTGGAGCTCGTGGAACAGACCCGGCTCTTCGCTCAGGGCGCGAATCCACTGGTCGAGCACGACCTCCTCGGTCCGGTTCAATTGCTCGAGTTGCGCGCCCACCAGCCGGAGCGCCTCATCACACCAGGCGAGACAGTCGCGCTCGACGGAGCGCAACGCCTCCGCGTGCGCCGTGGGTGGACCCTCCGCCGGCGGGAGCGACTCGGGAGGCACGGCCGTCTCCTGGAGCAGTCTGGCCACGCGCATGTGCAGCGACACGCTCCAACCACAGCCCTCCCTCACCACCTGCTCGATGCGGGGCCGCAGCGCGAGCCAGGCATCGGCCTGAACCAGGAGCTCCTCGGGCAGGCGCTCCTGCCTGCTCACAGCGGCGTCCCGTGCCGCATCAAGCGCCGACAGCAGCGGGAGCAGGGGCGCCGGGTCCTCGCCCGGCGCCGGAATCGGCCCCTCGTACAACCGCTGGAGCGCGGCAGTGACCCCGGCGCCACCTGCCACCTGCATCGGCGTGGAGCCCTCCGCGTCTCGGAGCGCGTCCAGACGCCGCGACAACGTCTGGATCTCCCGTTGATGGGACACCGTCAGATGACGCTCGAGTGCGGCATCCATCAACTCCTCGAATCGGGGCCTTGCCTCCTCCATCCCAGCATCCACGAGCGCTCGCCGAGCCATGAGGAGCTTTTCCCGCAGATCCCCCTGTGCGCGAATGCGCTGGAAGGTGTTACTGCCCTCGATTCGCGCCCGGGCCTTCCGCGCGATCTCCTGGCCCCTCAGCGCGCTCTTCTCCTTCAACGAGTCCTGCTCCTGCCGCTCCGCCGTCAGCACCCGGATCACCATGCCCTCCAGGCGGCTGAACGCGTTCTTCACGGCCTCGTTGTGCGCCCCGGCGATCAGGATCCGGAAGGGCCCCGAGGCCTCTTCCCGCCGCCCTCCGTAGCGGGCCCGAAGGTGATGGACGATCTCCACCAGCACCTCTGTCTTGCCGGTGCCCGGTGGCCCCTGGATCAACAACACATCGGGCAGCCGGGTGGCCTTCGCGATCGCCTCGACCTGCTTCGGCTCCAGCGACTTCTTGCCGCTCTGACGGAGGAAGGTCTCCAGCTTCGCGGTGACGCGCTGGACCCTGGATGGGTCCAGCAGGTACTCCAGGAGCCGGGGATTGGCGAACCTTCCCGTCTGGAGGCGGGCGAGGACCTTCGCACGGCGCTTGCGGGCAGCCGCGGATCCCTTGTTCTCGCGGGCCAGGATACGGCCGATACCCGGTGGACGATCCGCCTCCGACTCGAAGCTCAGACGCGCGAGGAGGCGCCCCTCCTCCTTGCGTTCGATGAAGCGCTCGAGAAGCGCTGGCCTCGGCGATTCATTCCCCGCCATGGCCGAGACCTGGACGGCGATGTTGAGCCTGCCGCCAAGGCGCATGCCGTCGCCGAGCCACTGCTCGACATCCGTTGCGTTGACGATCGCCACATCGAAACCCTGCGAGTCCGAGGCCTCCATCTCGTTGAACTCGAGCGGGTGCGCATGGCGGCGATCGAAAAGCACCTGGTCGCGCTCGCGCTCAAGGCCTTCGTACTGCAGCCATGCCCGCAGGAGCTCCTGCGTCGGGGGCACGAGCGTGGTCAGGTCCGTGCACGGAGCAGCTGACTCGGAGAAGGTGAACACCGGCTCACGCTGTAGCGATATCAACCGCCCGGTCCTTAGCTCGGCGGTCCCCTTGGGGTCCTGGATGCTCTCCACGACCAAGCACTGCTGCCCGGGGACCCCTTCGATGCGCGCACGCAGGCGGCGCCGGTCATCGAGGATGAGATCCAGCCGCGGCGCGCCTGACGCAGGCTCGATGGACAGCAGAGGGGCCTCCACCACCAGGACGGGCCTGCCACCACACTCGAAGGTCAGCGCCGTCCGGATGCCTGCAAGACGCTGCTGGCGCTCCGGTTCCGACACGCCTGGCCACAGCGCCTCCGGGAAGACGATGCCCACGGAGCCCTCGATGGAGGCCTGGAGGGAGGTCTGGACCAGCTCCAGCTCACCGGTCCACCGGTCGTTCCGCTCCGCGTCCTGCTCGAGCCGGATGCGGAAGGCCACGGGGGGACTGGCCTGCCCGAGTGCCTGCCTCACTTCGCGCGCCAAGGCGGGGTTCGGGAACGAGAGCGGCACCCCCTTCCCTTCCACCTGGAAGGTGAGCTGGGGCCCATCGGAGACCTGGCCCCAGCGGTGAAACCTGCTCTGGCCCGCTTCCGGAAGCGCACTCGCCGGACACCGGACCGGCCACGCGCGGGTAAAGCCGATGTTCCAGTACAGGAAGTTCCGATGGGTGCTCATGCTCAATCCTCCAGGGCCCTGACGAGTGCAAGCCGTTGTCCACGAAGCGCGCTGCACACCACCTCGGTGAGCGTCTCGCCTTCTCCCAGCTTCAGCCGTGGCCGCATCGGCTTCCCCGCGTGCTCGAGCGCCGCGGCAGCCCTTTCGGCAATCACCGCCAGGCGCGTGGCCTCCACGGTCCCAGCGACCAGCCGCGGCTCCTTCACGCCAGGACGCAACCGCAAGAGTCCCAGCAGTACGGCCAGCGCCTCCGCGCAGAGGTCCGGACCCACACGCTCGGCGTGCCATTCCGTGGCGATCCGGCTCAATAGCTTTTCGCAGTCCTCCGCCAGCCGCGAGACACCTTGCGCGGACAACTCCTGCACCGCCGAAGGCGTCGACCAGAAGCCCGTGGAGAGAGCCCAGAGCGGCAGCTTGAGCGCCTGGGGCCGTGCCCCCTCACGCGGCGCTAGCTGCTCCACGAGCCAGTGCAGCGCCTCGGAGACGGCGCGCCTGTCTCCCGAGGTGAGCTGCCGGCCGATGGCCTCCAGGAGAAGCTGGGAGCCAGGCTCCTGGCGTGCGCGCTCCAGAAGGCTGGGGAGCAATGAAGTGGGTGCATCCCCACGAAGCGCCGAGAGCGCCGAGAGCGCCGAGAGGCGGAGCTTGTCCAGTTCCCCCTGGACAAGCGGATTCGACCACAGCGAGGGCTTCGTCAATGGCGGGCTCTTCCGGGCGCCGCGCGAGGTTTCATCCGGCAGCCCCGCGAACTCCAGGAGCAAGGGGAGCAGCTCATCCAGGGCGGAGCGGACGTGCGCAGGCGGTCCCGGAATGCGCGCGCTGGGCCACAGGTCCTTGATGCCCAGCGCCTCCGCCGAGCCCTCACGAACCAGACTCCTCACCGACGCCACGAACGCCTTTTTCTTTTCGGGGTTCTTCACGTCGACAATCACATTCCCCCGGAAGACCTCGCTGCTCCATTTGCGCAGGTCACGCGCGCCCTGGATGAGCAGGTTCGGATCGGAAGAGGGCGCATCCCACCGAAGTCCCTCCGGGGCCGCCGGCGGCTCGTTATGGATTTCCCCCCGGGCATCGGGCGCGCCTGGCTCCCAGCGGAACTCGAGCGCGGTGAAGGGAGCGGGCTCGATCGGGAGGACATGAACGCGGAAGGAATCCTCCGCGTAGTGGAAATCTACCTCCAGCCGGACCTTCACGTCCTGCGTCAACGGGAAGCACTCGTGCTCGAGGGTGGCGATGAACCCCGCGGTGGCCTTGTCCGCGCTGCGCTCCCGCGATAGCGGAAAGGCAATGCGGCGCTCGTTCCGTGGAAGCACGAGCACTTGGGCAATGGACCGCTGGACGCGCTCGCCTGGCCGGACCGGGCGGGCTCCATCCAGCAGTTCGAGCCACTGGGGGCCGCGCTCGGTGCGGATCTCCAACCGGAGGGGAGGAAGCGTGTCGCTCCAGGTGGGCTCACCGCGGCCACGACGCAGCAGCGCTTCCTGGGCCCCCCGCGCGAGGGCCTCCGCCCCACCATCGAGGACCTCAAGCTGGCTCGGGCCGAAGCAGCGCTCCATCTCGGAGCGGATCCCTTCCTCGAGGAAGGGCTGTCCGAAGGGTTCCCCCGCGAGGAGAATCACCAGGGGCCGGCCATTCACCTGGGCACGGAGACGCGCCGCGCCACCGCTGACCTCCATCGCGGTCAGCCAGCTCCGGAAGGCCGCCAACCATCCGGCCCCGGCCGCGGCAGGCTCCACATGGTGGCGCTCGACTCGCAGCCATCGGCTCCCGTCCTCCTGAAGCGGGATGAGCACCGGCCGCGCCGCCGCGTTGTCCACGAACTCCGCCAACAGTCCTCCCGAGGCCAGGCGCGTGGCGGCCTTCTGGAGAAGGGGCTCCTCCAGTGCATGCGCCGAGGCACGCTCGACCGCCGCACGGGCCACGGCCAACGACCAGGCCGAAACGGACGCCGCGGACGCCTCCGCCACGGGAGCAAGCGGAAGCGAGCGCCGCCAGACGAAGGGGTCTCCCGCCGCCGCGTGCTCCTCGTCGCGCAGCAGTTCCAGGTACGACACCGTGAGGCCGGGAGCCAGGGTGCTCAGGACGAGCACCGGCCGCGGGCCCGGAGTGACCGGAGTGCCCTGCCGGCGCCGCCACTCGAGCGCCGCCGCGACCGAGGAGGGCACGAAGAGCGCATTCGACTGGCGTGCGGGAAGCGCCTCGCGCAGCAGGCTCGCTCCCAGCTCATCCGTCCCATCCGGAACGGCCAGCGCAAGCGAGCCCCCCGCGGTGGGACCGGCTCCGGCCTCGAGGGCCATGCGGAAGAGGGCGGACATCATCTTCCTGCCCTCCTCGAACAGGTCGGGAGCGGTTCCAGCGCCAGTAAAGCGGGCGAGCACCTCGGAAACACCGAGGCTCGGGGTGCTCCCCAGCAGAGACAGCCCCTCCCGTCCCACGAACCATCTGCCCTCCGGAGTCGCGCGGCCCAGGAGCGGTAGGTCTCTCCGCGCGGAGTCCTCCAGGGAGGACGCAACGCGAAGCCTGGGCGTGGAGAGGTCCCACCCCACGCACCGGCCCCTCGTTCCCTCCGCCGGGCCCTCCTCCGGCAACAGGAGAAACGCGGCCGCCTCCGGCTCGGGCCCCAGCCACCGATCCACCAGCGCCTGGGCGACGTCCCGAAATCCTTCGGCGTCCGCGAGGAAGCCCAGCGACTCCTCTCCCCCATCGGTCTGGAGATGGACGCGCGCGGGGGCTCCCCGTCCAGGGAGCAGGGCTCCGGTCTCGTCGAGCGTGGCGGAGAGCAGGAAGGTCCGGGCCTCGACCTGAGTCAGGACGGGAGCCCCAGACAGCAGGCGCTGCTCGACGCACCAGCCGGACGGGTCGAGAGCCTGGAACACGAAGAGTCCCACCCGCTCCACGGAGGAAGCAGCCACCAGCGGCGTCTTCGAAATGATCAGCCCGAAGTCCGCGCCAGCCCGCCCCTCCAGTTCGATCCGCGCGAGCCCGTTCTCGAGGATGGCGTCCCTGCGTCCGGCCAGGGTCGCGAGCACGGTAGCGCCCAGCGCGGCCGTGAGCCGCGGATCCGCTCGCGCCCAGGCCTGCGCGGTGAGCGTGTCCCGTGAGCCAAGCCAACGAAAAGCTCGCCACGCACGCGAGTAGTCCGGATCCCCGAGCAACACGTTGTTGGGCTCCGGGCGGAGGGTCGGCGCTACACCCGCCATCGGCGAGGACCCCAATTCCTGGAGGACCAGCTGGCGCATCCGCTGCAACCCCTGACAAAGGGCGGTCGCCTGGGAGTCGAACTCTCCCTGGCGGCACGCGTCGAGCCGCTGCCGGACGAGCCGCGCGAGCGCGACGAGGACCCTGAGCACGAGGCGATTCTCGGGGGTGTCGTGGTTGCGCTCGCGGACGACACCCAGAACCTGACGGGCGGACGCGCTCTTCTCGTGCGGGGTGACCCCTGGCTGGCGCGCCAGCCAGGTGAGGCACTTCACGTCCTGCTCGCGGACCTTCTCCGGCTGCAGGCGCACACGCACCCTCTGGGGACGCCAGCGGGGCAAGGCCACGATCCGCTCCAGCGGCTCCACTGCAAGCTCGACACAGCGTGCGAATCCGTCGCGGGGCAGCGGCCAGCGCCCACTCCCGACGGCTTCACGGATGCGGAGGAGCGTCCCGGCGAGCGGAGTGGAGAGCGGCAGCCCTGTGGCTGCATCCAATTCAGCCGCGGCGGCAATCAGATGCTCGGCCAGGATGAGCGTGGCCCACCGGGCCCCCGCCGCATCCTGCCCGCCCCTCCTCACCTCTGAGGCGCGCCGCTCCAATTCATCCCGCTCGGGATGGATGGCGCACGGCCACGCGGCGGCATTGCTCACGCCTCGCCCTCCCCCTCCAGGTACGTGGCGCTCGACCAGATGAACGCGCCCTGCGAGCGCTCCCTGGACCGCTCGAAGTCTCGCCGCAGGGCGGGAGCGTGGGCCTCGAGCACCCTGGAGATCGAATCGAGGCATTCGCCTCCCGCTTGGCTGTCCAGTTCGATGCCCCGAAGCTTCGGCATGATCTTCTGGGCGAGCTGATCTTCCAGGGCCGTCTTCCACACCCGCTCGTCAATCAGCGCCCCCGGGTAATTAGCCACATAGCCCTCGACGGCCTGGAGCACGCGATGGCCGATGGCCCGGTTCACGTAAGCGAGCGCATCATTCAACTGTTCCAGCGCCCCCCCGATGGCCTCCCGTGCCTTGCCTGGGAGTGCTCCGGGTTCCTGGATCCAACCACTCCAGGTGGCGTGGCGCAGCACCTGGGCACGCGGGGTGAACGTCTGCAGGGAGTCGCGCCGCCTCAGTTGTCGGGGCCGCGGGAAGGAGAGCACGTTGCCGCGGTCGAGCACCATGTCCGATAGGCTGTAGGTGCTCTCGTCCTCGTTCATGGTGCCGACGAAGAGCACGTTCTCCCCGAGCCGGATCCGCAGGGGCTCCACGCCCGCGCCAAGGTCCACCTGCACGCTTCGCTCGTCATCCGAGCCCGCCCCGCGACGGGACTCGAGCCGGCTCAGCAGCTCGCTGAAGTACAGCTCGAACCGGGCGCGGTTCATCTCGTCCAGCAGCACGAGGAGCAGTCCGTCGGCGAAGCCCTCTTCGTCCGGCGGCTGCTGGCTCTGGTACAGCGCGCGCACGAGGTCCGTGGCCCGGAAGCGGCCATCCATGTAGTTGAAGAAGCCGAAGAGGTCCTGCGGGCTGTCCCAGTTCGGCTGGACGGGCACGGACAGGAACCGGAGCCCGCCGCAGTGTGCATAGAGCCGGGGGAGCTCGGACTTGCCAGTGCCGCTCACCCCGGCGAGCGCGGTTAGCGGCGCCCACGAGGCGATCTTCAGCGAGGTATGGAAGGCCTTCATGAGACGGCGGGGAAACCGGAAGCCGGTCTTCTCGATGCGGTCCGTCACGTCATCCAGCCAGCGCTGCTCCTCGCGCACCTCCAATGCCCCGCGCCGGAGGGGAGCCTCCCAGTGCTTCTTGATGGGCTTGAGCCGCTCGTCCAGGTTGGTCGTCCGATCCTCAAGCCGCGTGCGCCGCTCGATGAGTGCGTCGAGCTCCGCCTTCTCGCGCTGGCGGTGTTCCGAGAAGCCCCGCTCCGCGATCTCGTTTTCCACTTCCAGGGCCGCCTTCCTGGCGCGAAGCGCCTCCAGCTCGGGCTTCAATTCCGCGAGGTGGCGCTGGGCCTCATGTGCACGCCTTTCCAGCGCCGCCGTCGCCTCGCGCGTCCGCTCGGCCTGTGCCTCCAGCCCCGCCTTCTCACCGAGGAACTTCACGCGCTCCGTCGTGGCGGCGCCAAGCCTGGACTCGAGCAGCGTCTTCTCTTGCTCCAGACCTGCCACCTGACCATTGGCGGTCTTCAGATCCTGTTCAAGCCGTGACAGCCGCTGGGCATTCTCCGCTGCCACCCGCCTACGGACCGACTCCTCGGTGTTCTGCTCGACGAGATCAAGGTCTTGCTTGCGCTTCTGCAGCCAGGCGGTGAGCTGTTCCCGCTCGGTGAGCCGCGTCGCGAATGCTTTCTGTTCGTCCTCGTCCAGGCGCCGCTGCCTCGAATCCAGTTCCGCCTTCTTCGTCTGAAGGCTCTCCAACTGATTGCGCCAGTGCTCGCGCTCGGTCTCGATGCTGGCCTCGAGTTCCTGGACGCGCCGTTCTTTGTCGGCGAGTCCCGCTCGCAGCGCCATCAAGGTTTTCACTTGCTCATACACGGTCCGACCCTGCTCCGCGATCCGCTTGTCCTTGTTGTTGCTGGCCTGCTCCAGCCGGCCGTTCTTGAACTGGATTTCGTCCTTTTCCTGGCGGAGTTGCTCAAGCTGCCTGATCAGCTCATCGTTCTGGGTGCGCAGCTTCGCGTCCGAGTGGAGGATCTGCTGGTTCCGCTCGTATGCCATGCGGACCAGCTCCATTTCGTCGAGCTGCTTCCGCAATGCGTCTCGCTCGACCTGGACCTGATAGGCATTCTCGAACTGGGCTGCCCGCGCGTCCAAGGCCTTGCGCCGGACCTCCAATTCCTCCTGTGAAATGTGGCCCTGGCTTGACTGAAGCCGCTTCAGTTCGAGGCTCAGCTCCTCTCGCTCCTTCTTGAGGACCACGCGCTCGTTCTCGAGTTCCTGGACCTGCTCGCGCAGTGCGCGAATGCGCTGGATCAGTTCCTCGATGGTTCCGGGCTTGTAGTCACGGACGAGCTTGCGCCGCTCCTCCATGGTGAACTGAAGGTCATCCGCCTGTTCGCGCAGCTCCTGGAGGCTCTTTTCCACCCGGCTGGTCACCCGCGCGAGATCCGCCTGAAGCTCTTCGTGCGACCGCTGGAGCTTCTTGCGGGCGTCCTCGCGCTCAACCTCAATCTGCTGCCGCGCCACCGCCTGGAAGCTGGCCACCGCCCCCTCGAGGGTGGTCCGGAACACCTCACCTTGGGCCGCGAGGGAGAACTCCTTCGCGATCTCGTCGAGCCGGACCTGGAATTGCTGCTCGGAAGAGCGGGCTCCGCTCGTCCGCTCCTCAAGCGCGAGCTTCATGGACTCGACCTGCCCCCGGAGCGCCTCCAATCCTTTCTCCGACGCGCGCGCGACATCATCGATCAACTTGTGCAGGTCGGCGCCCTTCACGGAAGCCGCCTCGTCGCGTGTCTCGGAACCCTTCTCAGCAGTCATCCGCATCCCCCCGGCAGGAGTGAAGCCCACAGGTCCGCATCAATAGATATCGCGCCCTGGCTCCAGCCGTCGTCAGGCCAGGGCCGTTCCCCGCTTGCGCCGCATCGTCCCCCCATGCACCGCTAATGCCAGGCCGGTTCAACCTCAGCGGGCCCGGGGCATCCCTCTGCCGGCGAATCGCGGCCCAGGGTGTTCATGACCCAGCGGAGGGATTCTTGACTCGCTATCTGGCGAGCCGGACTCGCCAGATGGCGAAACTCATGCCGCCGTCCTCCCTGTGTGAGAGGGATTGGCAGCGTTGTTGCTAGAGTCCACAGTGACAAGGAGGAGCCGCATGATGGATTCGACGCCCGGATGGGTCCTTCGCCTGACGACCACGGAGAACGGGAAGGAATACTCACTCGAGGAGCAGGGAGCGCCCCCCGTGCTCATGGGGAGACTGGGGTGCTCACTTGAGTCGAAGCTCTCGCTGCTCCGCGAGGAGCTGGCCCCCAGGCTCGCGGCCCGGCGAGCTGCAGGGGAGAAGTTGCGGCTCACGTTGCCGGACGAGGCGCTCCAACTCGCGATGGCCCTGGCGACCCTCGTGCCAGGAGGCTGGGATGAGCTCTCGCTCGCCACCGAGGTGACGTGCACCGATGAGCGGAGCTCCCCGCCCGATGGGAGCACGCAGACGGACTCCCGTGTCGGCTCCTCACCGCCATCCCTACGGGCCCCGACCCGGCCCGTGCCCCTCACCTACGCGAAGTCGCTCCACGATCTGGAGCTCGCCGCCTGCTGGTATGGCCGGGACGCACGACAGACCCGAGAAGCACGCGACGTCGTCCTTGGCTTCCCGGAGGCCCGTGCCGATGGCGGCGCCCGCGCCGAGCGCGTCCTCCAGCAGGGCGTGCGGACCCACGAGGAGTTGGAGAAGCTGGAGGTGCTCGCCAGGAAGCACGGCGCCGAGGCCCCACAGACGCGGATGGCGCTCGAGGAAGCCGTGCGCAGGGTGTCCTGGTGGAAGGGGTTTCGCGAACGGGCAAACCGTACCCTCGCGCAAGCGTCCGCCGCCCGCGCGCGCCGGCAGGCCATGCCAGGCCCCCCTACCTCGACCGTCCGTCCAGGAGGCGCCGAGCACCAGATCCAGAGGCTGAAGCCCAGCTCCCGCTGGACGCTCCTCATCGACGAAGGAGGCGCCATTCCCGATGACCCGGCGGCACCGGCGCCAGGCCCCCGAGGGCGCTTCGTCGGCCTACTCGTCCCGGAGCCGGCCCCCCTCGTGCCGCTGAAGCCCGGCTGGCACGCCATGGAGCAGCATGACCCCAGGGCCATCGACGCAGTCGTCCAGACTGTTCTCGATGCCCCTGTGGGAGTGCTCGGCATCGAGTTGGACGCCCTTCCCCCTTCACGCGCGAACCGCTGGGTGACCGGCGTGTTGGAGCTCATCCATTGGGTGTGCCGGCTGCTGCCCATGGACGGAGCCACCCACCTGACGGTCCTCATCGAACAGCGGGGCGAGTTCGTGGCGGGCACGAGCTGGCAGGCCGCGACGGCCGAGATGCTCCGGCATCTCGCCGAGCGGGAGCCAGAGCGGTACCGGCAGCTCGGGCTGAACCTGCGGCTCGTCAGGAAGGGCGACTCGGAACTCAACGGATATGTGGATGCCCTCGCGTTCACCTGGACCAGCACGGCCGGCGCGAGTCAGGCGCGGCTGAAACAGAGCCGGCTGCGTGAGGGATGTCTGCACGCCGGGAATGCCCACGAGCTGCGGAGGAGTTGGGAGGCCTTCGGGGGTGGCCACCCGCTTCCGGGCGAGCAGTGGCGTGGCCTCGTGCGGCAGCCGGACGCGGAGGTGCCCGGCGCCATCCCCCACCTCCTCCTCGCTCGCGTCCGGGAAGCCTGCCTCCGCGATCCCGGGTATTGGCAGGAGCTCCTCGACGCGGTGCGCGCCCACATGGAGAGCAAGGCTGTCCAACTGCGCGAGCTCGGTCGCGAAGTGGAGTTCCTCTCCTCGTGCATGCCCCAGGACCGCGCGCTCAAGCCGCTGTTGCGCCTGGCGTGGCTTACGGCCCGGTTGGAGAAGGCCAACCACTCCGGCGAGGTGGACAGCCAGCTCGACCGGGAGCTCGATGCGTTGGGGAGCCGGCTCCATGACGAGGCCCCCACGCTGGTGTGCCAGGCCGATCTGGACCGGGCCGTGCTCGCGACGAACCGGTTCGACTTCCCGGGGGCCACGCACGCACTTTCCCGGTGGAAGGACACGGCACCAGCGATCCCGGGGCTCAGGCACTGGGGACGCATCCAGAGCTCTCTCGGCCAGCACGCCGCCTTCGCGGGCCTCCACGCCAAGGCGGAAGAGCTGCTGGGCTCCGCGCTGGAGGCCTTCGCGCGCCTGTCGGATGACGATGTCGCGCGGGCCGAGCAGTCCCAGACGGCCACCTATCTCGCCATCGTGACCATGGATACGCCGGGTGCGCCGCCCGAGCGGACCCGCGAGCGCGTCGCCTCGGTCGTCCCGCTCACTCCCGATTCCATCCAGCGGATGGCACGCGGTAGCGGAGCCCAGGAGAAGTTCGCCCACCACCTCATGCTGCGCTTCCTCGTCCTGCATGGCAGCCAGGACGAGCGTCGGGTCTACCTGGCGGAGCGAGAGGCTTGGAGGGTGCGGGAAGGACACCCCTGGCCCCTCATCGAACTCTACCGGGCGCTGCTGCTCCACGAAGCAGGTGCGCGGGAAGAGGCCGCATCACACCTCCTCACGGGGGTGGAGCTCGCGCTGGCCGGGGACCAGGGACCGGCCCTGGCCTTCATCGGGCTCGTCATGGGGCTGGTGGGCATCCAGTTGGGCCTGCCGGCGAACTGGCCCATTCCCGACCCGACGCGGCTGCGCGGCGCACTGCCGTGCGCGCCATGGGGCCCCATCACCGAGGCCCTGGAAGGCCGCTGGACGCGCGGTCCCCTGGCGCTTCTCGAGCACAGTCTCCCCTTCAACTTCCGTTGACCCCACCCTCAAGCGCAGGAGGATGCATGCCCACCGCATCGTCGCCCATCCACCGCCGGGTCCTGCTCCAGTTCGCCGGCTCTCAGCGCAATTCCCGAGGGAGGCGGCACCGCCCGGGCCTCGAGCTTTCCACCCGGAACATCACGGGCCATGGCCCCTTCGATGACGTGGTGGTGCTCTACAAGACGGACGATGCCGCCGTGGAGCAGGTTGCCCATGCGCTGGTTGAAGACATCCAGCGAGAAAGACCTCGCTCCCGGAGCAAGCCCCTCGCCCTGGGCGTGGGGAGCACCTGGAAGGACCCCTCGCGCAGAAGCGAGGCCCAGAAGCCCATCCGCCAGTTCCTTGAGTCGTTCCTGCGGCAGTTTGGCTCCCGGCTCGCGACCACGGAGTTCTTCGTTTCGACCGTGACCGGGACGCCCGCGCAGTGGACGCAACTCCTCGAAGGACTCGAACAGGAAGGCGCGACGACCTCGTTGATCCGGCAGCGGAAGGAAGGCCACTTCGAGTTCCTCCGCATCCACCCCATGGAAGGCGTGGCCCAGCGACAGCCCCCCGAGCAGCAACTCCGGCTGCTCGGCAACTCTCCTTTCGCCTGGGACGTCCTGCTGACGGGTCCGACGGGGGTGGGCAAGTCGCGCGCCGCGAAGGGGCTGCACGCGAGCTGGGCGAAGAACCTGGCACGGCCCGGAGCCCTCAAGCGCATCAACTGCGCTGGCATTCCCGCGGACCTGCTGGAGGCAGAGCTGTTCGGCCACCAAAAGGGTTCCTTCACTGGAGCCATCGCCGACCGAGACGGCCTCTTCCGCTCCGCGGACCGTGGGACGGTCTTCCTCGACGAAGTCGGAGAGCTGCCTCTGGCGCTGCAAGCCAAGCTGCTCACCGCCATCGAACCGCAGAACGAGAAGGGACGATGGGTCCGCCGTATCCGCCCCGTGGGTGGAGAGGACGAATTCGTCGCGGATGTCCGGCTCGTGCTCGGCACCCATCGCAACCTCTGGGAGGAAGCATCCGCGGGCCGCTTCCGTGTCGACCTGCTCGGGAGGATCTCGACCCATGTGGTGGCCCTGCCCTCGCTGACCCAGGTCCGGCACCGGATCCTGGGCGCCTACCTGGATCGCCTGGAGCAAATGGAGCAGCACGTCGCCCACCAGGCCGGTGGACCGGTGAGCTTCGTCCTCCACCGTGAAGCCCTGGATGCCATCCAGGACTTCGCCCTCTCCGCTGAGAGCCAATGGACCTGGAACTACCGCGACGTGGAGCAGTCCGCGGAGCGGCTAGCGCTCCTGGCTTGGTCACACAGACGAGGGAAGGCTAAACGCGTAGGAATTGGCATGGACATCGTGACGAAGGAGATTCACTTCCTTCAGGAGCGATGGAACTCGATGCCCGGAAATGGGGAGCGGGAGAAAGGCAGCTGGACGGATCTGGAAGAAGCCATGCGTGCTGGCGGATTGGACTCGCTCTCGGAACTCGAGCGATGGGAGACACGTTGGCTCCTCCAGGCCAGGCGAGCCACTCGAAACCAAGCGGACGCCTGGCGCTGGATACAAGAGCGCAACCTCTTGCCCTTCCATGGTGGGCGAGAGAAAGGAAATCCCACGGATTCATTCAAGAAGCGATGGGATCGGTACGCTGAATACTGGAAGGAGGCGCTCAATCCCACCCCGCGTCAAGCGCTGCCCTCTTCCATCAAAGAGGACTGACTACACTCCCCATTTGAGATCGGCGAATAGCTTGCGGTGGTCTTCTTCACTCTGAAGATTGCCCTTCTTCACCCAACTCCACAGAGTGCCTGCAACCCAGGCCGTACGCAGGGCAACGTCCCTGACGAAACGAAAATCGTCCAAGAGGTTTGATACCCTGCCGTGCGCCACAGCACTTCGCGCCTCGTAGATCTTCTTCATGAAATGGTCATAGGCCTGCTTGCGTTCGTGCGGGTCAGAGTGCAGCAAGGCGTATCTTTCACCAAGGATGGCCCCGGGCCCTCCCCCGCTCTCCCCGAGAAGGGCTTCCAATGCAATACCCAGAGCCAATACAGACTCTTGTTTGCTCAATGACCAATGAGCCCTCGCATACCACTTCGCAGCGATCTTGAATCGCCTGGCGATAGGCCCCTGATCCGCCATGATTGCCACGACATTGGCCCGTCGCTCATCATTCTGAAGAAACACCTCTAGCGGCCACGGCTCCTCTCCGTACCCGCTATACTGAACTCCGCGGTGCGCTTGCGACTGCATGTAGATGGATGCGGAGAGTTCCTCCATCACAGGCTCACAGGTTTTACCAATGCGCCCAAGCGCATGTCGGTCCACCTGGAGCCCTCTGAGTCCTGGACGAAAGGCATCTCCCCGCAGGCTAAAGAGCCCTTGAGCCTCCAGATCTGGCTCAAACAACATGGACAGCTCAACAATGTCTTCGAATACCGACTCAGCAACCCTGCGGGCATGCCTTCCGGCCGAAGACACTACGACCCCAATGACGACGGGTTGCTCCTGAGAGGACTCCATCGCAGAGAGGGCGCTCTCCTTGCACCACCAGACGCCGGCCTCCGCAAGCGCGACAGGATCCCCATATATCTCCTGTAGCACAGTCATCCACTCGCGACCCAACCGCCCCATTACAGCATTTCCGGTAACAATGGGCGGCCCCTTCCAGCCCACATGAGAGACTGGAAACACAACCAGACTTGGACCCGGGGATATCAGATGCTTGAGCCGCTTATCCAGTTCGTCCCGGACATGCTGCTTCATCCCGTCCATGGGGAGCGTCGCAACCATTGATGCAACGATGCCCCAGATCTCCTCTTCGTCCCAGATCGCCCGAAAAGAGGCCTGCCTGAGCAGGCTCAAGACGGCTGACTCGATTGCCTCCACACCTTGCTGTGTGAAGCGGACAACCTGCTCGCTGTCGAATGGAATCAGGGCCTGTGCTGAGTAACGATGTACTTGCGAGCACCAGCCGTAAACCCAAGGCTTCTTGGAACCGCGTGGTTCCAGTGTTCGCTCGGCCGCTGCGCGCCAGAGGAGTTCGGCGGGAGTCAGTGCTTTCTGCTTCCCCATCATTGCCTCGCACAAATGCAACTGGACGCTGCATGGAATGCGCAATACTAATTTTTCACCGTCAGCCTTAACAAGCGGTCGCGAATCTCGCAAGACCTCTAGCGGTGCGCCTGAGGTCGGCGCGGGGGGCTGGACAAGCGGTGTATTGGGTTCTGCGTGCGGCGAGGTATGCGAAGTCCTTCCGGCTTGCCGAAACGAGAACTAGCATTGGGCTGCTGGACAAATCAGGAGTAGCAGGTCGGCAGACACACGACCCCGTAGCTCCACGACAAGGCTGGCGCGTAGCCTGTAGTCGGCGAGACGGACCCGAAGTTCCCGCCGCAGAGATCGTCGCGAACGTGCTTTCGCGTGCTGAGTTCGAGAACTGGAGCGTCTGCGGCGAGAGCCCCTGTACCTACTTTGGGCGCGTTGCGCCAAGGCGCTTGGTGCGTCACTTCTCGCCGTCCTCTTTCTCGGCCTCCCGAAACAGATCCCGGAGTGGCACCTTGAAAGCCGCGGACGCAGCTACCAATGTGGCCACCGTGACATTTGCGGCCCCCTGCTCCATCTTGATGATGTGCTTCGGATGGACACCGATGGCTTCGGCGGCCTGTTCCTGGGTAAGGCCCTGCTCCAACCTCAGTTCCCGAAGCCGCTCCCCTAGTCGCCGCAACTCCCGCTTGATGGCACGAGCTGTCGGACCTCGCGTCCAGACCTCCGAACGACCACGCTTGACGGGGGGCTTTCCTGTGGGCACATCACGGACTTATCCACGGCCGCTCATGAGCTACACAGCTCATGAGCTACATGCTCCTTCGCTGGTGGTAGCCCCGTCACGTCACTTGTTGCTGGTGTCCTCCTCATCAGAATCAGGAAACAAATCCCGGAGTGGCACCTTGAAAGCCACGGACACGGCTACCAACGTGGCCACCGTGACGTTTGCGGCCCCCTGCTCCATCTTGATGATGTGCTTCGGGTGGACACCGATGGCTTCGGCTGCCTGCTCCTGAGTGAACCCACGCTCCAACCGCAGCTCCCGGAGCCGTTCCCCCAGTCGGTGCAACTCTCGCTTGATGGCACGGGCTGTTGGGCCTCGCGTCCAGACTTCCGAACGACCGCGCTTGGTGGGCGCATCCTCTGCTGTAGGCACAGGCCGGACTTACTGAGGGTCGCTCATGAACTACACAGCTCATGAACTACTTGGCCGCACGTGGTCGGGATGGCAGGATGTAGCTCATGAGCTACACTCCCAGCAGACCTTGACACACGAAAGGACGGCCGACATGACCGAAGAGAACGGGAGCCTTCCCTCGCCTCTGGCACTGAGCCTGGATCTGGAGCTGAACACTCTGGCCAGTGCGACTCGGGGGGCCCAGATTCTAGCGGACCTCCAGGCCCAGCATGGACTTCCAGATGAAGAGCTGGAGCGGGCTGCCCCCGCCTGCATCATGTCCATGTTGGCCCTCGTGGTTGAGCGCATCGGGCAGCTTCGGCGCGTGGTCCGCAACGAGGAGGACCCGGCCCACCTCTGGGCTCCTCACAACGCCGTGGAGGATCCAGCTACAAGCGGCGAGTCTGCCGAGGACATCGTCCTGTTCTCCTGGAACTCCCTCCGCGTGCCCGTGGTGACGTGGAATCCACATCCGCAGGGGGAGGCCCCGAGGGAGCCGAAGGGGCGCAAGAACCGGGGCCAGCAGCCGAAGGAAGCAACCTCCGAGTCCCCCAGCGCGTCCGGGGACAAGGAGCCTGGGCCGTCCACTTCCGAGTCCCGCTAAAGGGGAGGCAGGGGCGAGGCGGGCACCGCCTGCGGTACGGCGGCTTCTCCCTCCCCGCCGTCAGCGCCCTTGGAGGGCTCTGGCGGTGCGCGACCGGGTAAGCGCATGGAGCTGCCCTCCCCAGAGTGGTCTCCACGCGCTCCAGAGCCAGCCTGCCCTGCTGGTCGATGCGCCGGGGCTCGTCTTCAGCCCGCCGGCTGCCAGGGCGGATTCGAGGCTCTCCAGGCTCAGGCCGTGCTCACGGACCCGCTCGATGGTGTTGGGCTGCTGGTCGTGGCTCGAACCCCGGAGAGGTCCTCCTTCCTGGAGGCAGCGGGCCACATGCGACCTGAGGCCCTTCAGGACGCCCCAGACCGGGCTCTGCTCGGAGGAGGTCTGCCGCAGGCGGGTACGGAGAGCTGCCAGCAGCTCGCGGTCATCCATGACCAGGAGGATCTCCACTGACCGGCCGTTCCCCAGGCGGGTCACCGCCGCCCCGCGTCCAAAAAAGCCGTCGATAGAGCGAGCTATGTAGCGGCTACGAGGCGTCGGGTTGGCCGCGCACGCGAACTGACGCCCCGCGCTCGACCAGTCATCGAAGACCCCGTGGATCAGATCGAGAGCTTCCTTGAACGAGCCAATTGTGGTTTCCCAGGGCGATCAGAAGTCCTCGACGTTCATTTCCTATCCTGCTCGCTCGCACTCGCCTCCGGAGGGGAACGGCGCGATGCGCACGAGCGATCGGGTTCTCGTTGTGGCAAGCGGATGGTCTACCTGGTGCCGCTGACCGTGGACAAGCTCGACCAGCCTACGGAAGTTCGGCTTGAGCTGGACCGGCTCGGGGTGAAGGTCATCTCCCTCCAGGAGGGCTGACTGGACACCACCGTGCTCGTGCGGTCCCTCCTGGTGGCGATCTTCGGCTGGGTGGCCAAGCAGGAGCGGCACCGCCTCATCGAGCGCACCAAGGCCGGCCTGGATCGGGCCCGTGCCCAAGGCAAGCGCCTGGGGAGGCCACTGGCCTCGCCGGTCCGGACCGTGGTCCGGGCAACCGCCCCTGGTTCCCTGGGCCCCACCGGGTGCTAGCGGTTTCCCGTCACCCGCCCCCAAAACCAGGGTTGACTCTCCTCACCGCGGGGCGAGCGTAGGACGGCCAAGTCTGGCCGAACGCCTCAAGCTCGCGCGCCGAACACACGACCGTGAGCCAGCTGCCTTCCGTGTGGCGCTTGAGGCGCGTCAGCCCGGCGTAGACCAAGGCGAGGGCCTTCGGGTCGGCGGCGGCGTCGACGTAGATGACGAGCAGCCGCGTCTCCCAGCCCTTGAAGCTGTGCAGCGTCGTGGCCTTTACGCGGGCGTCGCCCATGAAGAAACCCATCTTCTGGCGCCGCTGCTCGATGTTGTCGGCGGAGAAGGTGTTGAGCGTGCGAATCCTGAATCGGTCTTCCAGCAACTGAGACACTTTAGCCCCGACGCTCGTGGCCTCGCTCAGCAGCGTGATGTCGGCATTGGCCAGGCCGTTGCGGCCCGTCAGCCTCATCAGCGCGAGGAGTTCGTCGGCGCAGACGCTGGTGGCATCGGCCTTGTCGCACTGCACCCATCGCAGGGTGCAAGGGTACAGATTGAGGTCGCCCTGCTCGGGCTCGGGCAGCTGCGCGGTCTCTGCCGGCAGGAATCGCTGCGCGAATTCGCGTGCCATCTTCAGCGCCGCGGGCGGCAGCCGATAGCTGACATCGAGCTGTGCCCACCCGCCTCGGAACCCTGCGCCCTGCATGACCTCGTCGGTCCAGGCCTTGGCCGTACCGTAGACGTCCTGCGTTGCGTCGGCCACCAGCATCATTTCGCCGCCGGGCACGAGCGCCTTGCGCAGCGCGCTCCACCAGTGCGGGTGGAAGTCCTGACCCTCGTCGACGAGGATCGCGTCGTACTTCGTGGCCCCGGGCTGCTCGACGGCTTCACTGGCCAGCGCCGGGATCTCGTCGTCGAGCAGGACCTGCCGCTGCCCCGGGGACGATTCGACCGCCCCCCGCACGAGATGGTGGTAGCGGGCATCCCACCCGGCCTCGTAGCACACGTGTTTGCACCAATAGTGGAAGTGCATGAGGCAAACGTTGTTCATGCGCTGCGGCGAGTCGATGCCGCGGACCATCAGGTCGCGCAGGTAATGCCACAACGTGATGTTGAAGGTGACCACGAGCACCTGCTTGCCTTCGTTCATCAGCCGTGCGGCCCGGGCGGCGAGCACCAGCGACTTGCCCGAGCCGGCGGGCCCTTTGATGCGTCGGTAGCCAGTCTCGGTGCGCGTTTCCGCCAGCGAGCGCTGACGGCGATCAAGCATCAACGGCTCGCGCTGCGTCGACGAGAAGTTCGGCTCTACAAGCCAGCCGCGCAAGTCATCGGCCAAGGCGTTGGTCATCAACCGAGAGTGCGCGCGCTGTGATTCGGGGAAGATACGCCGCAGGTCGGCGGCGGCGACCGCTTCCGTCCCACTGATAGGCGCGTAGCGCGCGTAGTCTTCCTCGTCGCGCTTGGGCAGGAAGGGCGCAAGCAGTCGCTCGACGCGCGAGCCTGTGGCAAACGGGAATATGACGCCTGCGGTGATCGCCCCCCAGCCGTCGCACCTGCCCGGGCGCGAGTTGTAGCCGAGCCGAGGGCAGTACAGCTCGTAGATCTCCCTCCGGTATAGTCGGACCTTTGGAATCGGGTTGTCCGCCTGGATACAGAACGCCTTGCCATCGCGCTCGGCCCACAGCGTCTCGACCCCGTTGCGATCCTTCGTCCAGAAATAGCGCATCGCGTCGAGGTTCCAGTCCTTGACCTCGAAAACAGCAATGCCAACCTGCGGGTTGAGCAGCACGAAGTCCGGGCGCAACCCGTTGAGATGGGGTTGGATGTAAATCTCCCACCCCGGCGACAGGCACTGGTCGAAGATCGAGAGCACGGCCTGCTCGCCCGCAGTCAGCGGCTGGCGAAGCCGGTTACGCGCATCAAGCGGCGGATGGATAATCCTCTTCACGCTGAGAGTTATCCATATCACGTAATCCCCCGCACTCCTTGTGCTGGCCGGGTGGTTTTCGGCTGATGGACGCCTACGCGGCCACTAGCACCAAGGCTGGTTCGAGGTCCTCCCGCAGCAGGCCGTGCTCCCGAACGTGCTCGCGGATCCGCTCGACGGCCTTCGCCTGCTGCTCGTGGATGGTACTGGTCCCGGCCCTGCCAGCGCCGATCTGTGCGAGCGTCATTCCCTTGACTCGCTGGCCTACGACCCAGGTCAGCTCGGACCCAAGGCTCTGCCGGAGTTGGTTGGCGTGGTGGCCGGCGTCGGCGCGTGCCAGCACCAGGTCCCCGTGGCCGCCGTCCTCCTGCCCGTGCGCATGGTCCCTGATGTCCTCGTGGCGGCCCTCGAAGTAGATCGATCACAAGCGACCGGCTACGGCCCTGGGCTCACGGGCGGGAGCATCGGCCTTGGCGAGGACCTGGGCCACGGCCTGGCGGACCAGCTTGGAGCACAGGCGGTCCCCGACCGTGAGGGCCACCGGCAGCCCCTCCGCAGGGGGCAGCTCGCCCTGGAGCGAGGCCCGGACGTGGGCCCGCAGGCTCTTCACGGCCTTTGACTTCGATCCGAACTGCCGCGCGCGCACCTGGACTATGCGCCGCCGGATAGCCCGAACTACGGCCCGGTCTTCGAGCAGGAGGAGTTGGTCGGCGCTACCGGCCTGGCCACGGCGTTCGAGCAGGTCCAGGAGCATGTCGGCCACCAAGGCCTGGACGATATCGAGATCAGCCGACCCGAGCACCTGCCGGGCGAGCGTGTACAGCACCCGGGGGATGTCCGGGCCGTGGGAGCGCCGCTCGGCGACGGCCGCGAGGAAGCTGCGAAAACCCACCGTGGCGGCGCTCATCGGGAGCCCTCCCCCACGTGAGAGGCCGCGAGGTCATCCCCTGGTACGCGGAACCGAAGCCAGCGGTGCCGCTCCTGTCGCCAGGCGGACCGTCCCAGGAGCCGGGGCCGGAACACGTGCCGGCAACAAGGACCGCACCCGAGTTTCGGCTGCCCGTGCCTGCGAGAGCGGCAGTTGCACCCCAGGCAGAACGCCCGGCGAAGCGCCAGGGGCTGACCTCGCAGATGCAGTCATTGTTCTGGATGTCGCCACCGTGGACCACTCGGAGGTGTAGCCGCTGCCGACGGGCTCCAATACGGAGCGTCTGGTCACGACGGATTTCGCGCTGGGACACCTGTGCCTCACACCGCACGGCAGGGGCCACCAGTTGCCCTGTCCCCAGGGAATGTTGGCTGCGCGCTCATACGGGCCGTGTCCCTGGCGCGCATCTTGGTGGTGGGCTCAGAGATCAAATCCGGCTGCCACGCACAATGCGCACCGCGCTGCGGGTGTTCCCGCCCTCGCAGGCTGGCTGCGACACTTTAGCCGTTGTGGTGAGTGGTGGTCCTCGTGGTCAGTCCCAAGAGAACTTCGCGGAGGCCGGCTCGTTCTTGGTGACGTGCTCCTCGATGCCGAGCGGCAGCGCAGCGGCAGCCGCCCATCGAAGCCCGGCTGGGTCGGCGCTGGCGGATACCGGACCTGCCGATGAGGCTGTCTGCGGCAGGGGCTCGTTGCTGGCTTCTACGTGCCGGACCTGCATAGGAGCGGCAGCCTCGCCATCAAGCTGGGCCAGCGCCATCTGGAGACGAGCCTCCAAGGCCCGAACTTGCCCAAGGGCATCGGCAAGCAGGGCCCGGGCTCGTAAATCGACAACACTGGATGCGCCAAGACGAGCGATCCACGCCCTCAAGGTCCTCGGTGACAGGTGACGACCGGTACGTGCCAGGAAGGTCGCGCATACCTCGGCCTGCGTGGTGGTCCCGCGCAGGTACTCGGCCACCACTTCGGCGCGGAACTGATCGGTGAGCTTCGGCATCACCGAAAAGATTGCCTCTGCCGATGCAGCCGTTCGGCGGGGCTTGGCGGCAGGCCGCACGAGCGACGGCTCACCGCACCGGGCCGACCGTCCTGACCGGACCACGCTGTCCCCTGATCACGTCCAGGCCGAGCTGATCGGCAAAGGCGACCTCCCTCCGCGAGGGGCTCGGAGCGATTCGTTATTGCCACAGTGAGGCTCCGAAGTTCCGAGCAATCACAAGGAGAACCCCATGGACGACACGCAGCCCCCGAAGAGCAACCCCACCCCGAGAGTCCGACCCACGCTCGTTCGGCTCAGCATTGAACTGGCCGAGGCATTCGAGGACTACCGCCACGAGAAGCAGAAGCAGCAGCGGCGGCACGTGACCAAGCGCGAGCTGGTCGAGCAAGCCCTCTGGCAGCTCATCACCCCGAGCGAGGGCAATCCGTAGTCATGGAGCGCGGCGGCTCGTGCCGCCCAGCTCCGTGCCTGAACGTACCTAGAAGCACAGGAACATCGACATGGCCAAGGAAGACTTCGACACCTACGACAACCCGGCCACCAGCATCGGGTGGGATGCCCCGGCGCAGGAGGGAGATGCCAGCAGCGACGCCCACCGCGAGCAGGGTTCGCAGTCCGATAACGGCCGCTGCGAGCCTGGGAATTGTCCGCTGCTGGTCCTGCCTCGCCACGCAGATGAGGGCTCCATGCGGCTCCGCTGGTGGCAGCGCAAGAAGGGGCGCTGGACCTCCAGCAGCGAGCACGAGTTCGTCCTCGCTCCTGCGGTCGTGCTGGACCACGAACTCCGCGAGGTCGGCCATGACTACTGGTCGGACGGCCCAGACCGCTGCCCCAGCTTGGCGGCGCCGGATGCTGGCATCTGCCCGGAAGACCTCGACATGGCCCGGCGGATCCTCGCGCTCCGCGATGCCGAGGGGCAGCCCCTCGTGGAGGTCATCGGTGCGGACCGCATCCGTAAGCTGGGCTGGCAGGTCAGCGAGGACGCCATCGCCATGGTCTGCTGGTGGAAGACGCTGCTGCCCGAGGGCTTCTGCGAGGAGGACTGCGGCGAGGACAAGTGCGACCACGAGAAGCGCGGGGAGACCGTCATCAAGCGTGTCCCCCACCTCAAGCTCCTCTGCGGCACCTGGGGGCGGTACGAGAAGCAGCCTGGTCTGGCTGACGACAGCGGCGCCGGTCGGCACTACCGCTGGACCGAGAACCCGAACCCACCGAAGAGCAGGTACGTCTGGCACCGGAATGCGGTCGGGGCCTGCGCCTTCATCGACCTCCGAGGAGATGTCCAGGGGCGCCCGGTCCTCGTTACGGAGGGCTTCAAGAAGGGCGCCGTGGCCTGGGCTGTGGGAATGCCCGTAGTGGTCCTCGCCTCGGTCACGCAGGGCGGCAGTGGGAAGGCGGGTCGCGTATTGGACCTGCTTGCTGGCGGCCATGGGCGCTACGAGCTGCACAGCCAGGTCTTGGACATGTTCAACGGCGCGCGGGTGCTGTGGGCATTCGACACGGACATCATCACCAAGGAATCCGTCCGGCGGTCGCTGGCTGGGTCGATGGTCTCGGCGAAGTTGTGCGTCGGCATTGAGCCGGAGTTCATCCTCTTCCCGCAAGGCGACAAGACCAAGGGGGCGCTGGATTCGTTCCTGCTCGCCAACAAGAGGAAGGACCCGTGGGGCTTGCTCCGCCCGCTGGTCGTGACGCTGAACTCCCTGGACTGCTGTGGCCAGTGGCTGCGCAGTCCTCGGGGGCCGGACGTGGTGTCAGTCGCCTGGGAGTACTTCCGCGAGCTGAGGACCCGCAGGAAGGGCGCCGAGGAGCCGGCGGCCGCGCTCCGCGCCTGGGTGTCGAAGTGCGTGGACGCCGAGCGTGCCCGGGATCTGTTGGTCCCCTACGACCAGGATGCTCTCGCGCGGAACCAGCGGAATCGGCTCCAGGCGCATCTCGACACCAGGTACGTGCTCGTCAGTCTCGGCCCCGAAGCGTCTAAGGTGATGGCTCGCGAGGGCGTGCGGCTGGTCAAACCCGTGCCCAGCGACAACCCCGACCAAGCCATGGAGCGCACCTGCTTCCGGTGGTGGACCGAAGAGCTGGGTGATGAACCCGAAGGCGTCAGCTTCAGCACCACCGTGAAGCGGTTCAAGCTCAGGAACGACACCCAGGAAGTCAGTCCGATTAGCCGCTCGGACGAGGAGGGGCTCACCAGATGGGTCATGCCGGATGCCGTTCAGGGGCCTTTCCCGCGCACTGAGCGCATCCTCGCGCGGCTCCGGGAGATCGACGCCGAGGGCAACGAAGTTCCGCTGACCCAGGAGAGCCGAGACGCCACCCTGGCGTTCATCGGCGGCATCTTCCAGCTCCAGGCCAGCCGGCAGGTCGCCGTCTGCTGTGGCGAGGGCGGCAACGGCAAGGGCACGCTGGCGAAGCTCGTGGCCTCCGCCTTCGGCGGCATGACCGGCGGTTACAGCGTGGCCTACGCGGTCGGCGATGGGACGTTCAATAGCACCAACAAGCACTGGGCCGTGCCGCTCGTCGGCAAGTACTTCTGCGCCATCCTGGAGTCGAAGAGGTCCCGACTCCTCGAAGACGAGCGGCTGCGTGGGCTCACCGGTGGTGACGCTCTTCCGGTCGATGAGAAGGGCGGGGAGCAGTACAACGCCCCGAACACGACCCGGTGGTGGATCAACACGAATCACACGATGGAGATCACGAGCCAGCGCGCTGACCTCTCGCGGGTCTTCCCTCTGCTGTTCGGTGACCGTGAGACCAATGGGTCCATCACCGATTCTGGCTTCGAGGCCGGAGTCATGGCCGAGCTGCCTCAGTTCATGTGGGCCTGCCTGGAGGCGTACAAGCGGTTGTGCCCGAAGGGCGGAGACGTGCCCCTGACGCAGGGGTTGACCCGGGTCCGCGATCAAATGGTGGCAGCCGGCGAGGCAGAACTGGAGGCGTTCGCCAGCCGCCACCTGGTCTTCCAGCCCGAGGCGGTTCTCAAGGGAACGGACGTTATGAGCCTGGCCCGGTTCCGTGGACACCCGAGATGTGATGGAAGGAGCACGGGATGTCCGCGACTGACGAAAAGCAGAGGAAGCCCCGCAGGCCGCGCCGGGAGTTCACGGCGGAGTACAAGGCCGGGGCGGTGAAGCTGGTGCTGGAGGAGGGCAAGTCCATCCCCCAGGCGGCCCGAGACTTGGACCTGACGGAGTCGGCGCTGCGGCTGTGGGTCGAGCAGACGAAGACGGACAGGGGTGAGGGCAGGCCCGGAGCGCTGGCGACAGGGGAGCGCGAGGAGCTCTCCCGGCTGCGCAAGGAGAACCGGGAGCTGCGGCTGGAGCGAGAAATCCTAAAAAATGCGGCGGCACACTCAACCGGTGAGTGCAAAACAGTGAATTCATCCCGGTTGAGAGGCTGACGGCATGCACGTGGTGAAGAGGCGAGGGCTCACGCCGCGTGAGCGCGTGGACCTGTGGACGCGGTGGAAGGAGGGGCAGTCCCTGAGCGATATCGGTCGCGCGCTCGGCAAGGCCCCTGCATCCGTCTTCGGCTACCTCGCGGCTCGAGGCGGCATTGCTCCCGCTGCACGGAAGCGTCGTCCGGACGCACTCACTGAGGCTGACCGTGAGGAAATTTCCCGCGGCCTCTCCGCCGGGCACTCGTTGCGCGCCATCGCCGAGCGCCTCGGCAAGGCGCCCTCCACTCTCACCCGAGAGGTAGCCCGCAACGGCGGCAGGGAGCGTTACCGCGCGGCAAACGCGGAGGCACGTGCCTGGCAGAAGGCTCGCCGTCCCAAGCGGTGCAAGCTCGCACTGCACCCGTACCTCCAGAGTACGGTGGCGCAGAAGCTTCAACTCGACTGGTCACCCGAGCAGATCGCCGGTTGGCTCAGGCGCGAGTACAAGGACAGCGCGATGCACGTCTCGCACGAGACCCTCTACAAGAGTCTCTTCATTCAGGCGCGCGGTGTGCTCAAGCGCGAGTTGCTGCAGCATCTGCGCTCCAGGCGTCCGATGCGCCGGGCACGGGCATCCACCACCGATGGCCAACGCCGAGGGCAGATTATCGGTGCCGTTTCCATTCGTGAACGCCCGGCAGAGGCCGAGGACCGCGCCATTCCCGGGCACTGGGAGGGTGACCTCCTCAGCGGCGCGAGCAACAGCCATATCGCCACCCTCGTCGAGCGCCACTCACGCTTCACGATGCTGGTGAAGGTCGAGGGCAAGGACGCGGAGAGCGTTACCTCGGGCCTCTCCCGTCAGGTCAAGACGCTTCCCACCGCCCTGCGCCGCACGCTCACCTGGGACCGCGGCATGGAAATGGCGCAGCACCGGCGCTTCAGCATTGAAACCAACGTCCAAGTCTACTTCTGCGACCCGCGGAGCCCCTGGCAGCGCGGGACGAACGAGAACACCAACCGCCTCCTGCGCCAGTACTTCCCCGATGGGACTGACCTGTCTGCCTACTCGCAGGCCCAGCTCAACGCGGTTGCCGCCCGCCTCAACCTTCGCCCACGTAAGACGCTCGGTTTCCTTTCTCCCGCCGAGAAGCTAGAGAGCGTGTTGCTCTGACCGGTTGAGTGTGCCGCGGCCTTCTTCGCGAAGGAGATGAAATGAAGTTCGCCTTCATCGACGCGAAGAAGGCCCTCTTCCCGGTAGCCTCCCTCTGCCGTCATCTGGAGGTTTCTCGCAGTGGCTACTACGCCTGGGCGAA
>NZ_RAWF01000159.1:0-23673 GCF_003612075.1 Corallococcus sp. CA041A | reverse complement strand
GTCCCCGCATCCCCTGCCCTGACCCTCACCCCCCGCGGAGAAGACACGCCATGCAACGCACCAACCTCCAATTGGCCTCGCAGCACCCGTCGCTGGTCCCGCAGTCCCAGTCGCTTCCGGTGGTCTCCTCGCACACCGAATGGGATCCGCTCGAGGAGGTCATCGTCGGCGTCGCGGACGGCGCCACGGTGCCCTCGTGGCACGTGACCCTCAAGTCGACCATGCCCCGCAAGCACTGGGGCTTCTTCCAGGAGCACGGCGGCAAGCCCTTCCCCCAGGACATGGTGGACGCGGCCAACCGCGACCTGGACGAGTTCGCCCACATCCTGGAGGCCGAGGGCATCCGCGTCCGCCGCCCCGAGCGCGTCTCCCACACGAAGCCCTTCTCCACGCCGGACTGGCAGTCGCCGGGCGGCCTCTACACGGCCATGCCCCGGGACCTGCTGCTCGTCGTGGGCGACCAGCTCATCGAGACGCCCATGCCGTGGCGCTCCCGCTATTTCGAAGTACATCCCTACCGGAAGCTATTGAAAGAGTACTTCCAGGCGGGCGCGCGGTGGACCTCCGCGCCCAAGCCGCAGCTGACGGACGAGTCGTTCGACGACACCTGGGAGGTGCCGGGTGACGACGAGCCCATGCGCTACGCCCTCACGGAGTTCGAGCCGCTCTTCGACGCGGCGGACTTCGTGCGCTGCGGCCGGGACCTCTTCTACATCCGCAGCCACGTGACGAACGCGTTCGGCGTGGAGTGGCTGCGGCGGCACCTGGGCAGCGAGTACCGCATCCACGAGCTGAAGTGCCGGGACACCAAGCCCATGCACATCGACACGACGTTCATGCCGCTGGCGCCCGGCAAGCTGCTGGTGAACCCGGAGCGCGTGGACGAGCTGCCGCGGATGTTCAAGTCGTGGGACATCCTCCGCGCGCCGCCGCCCTGCGCCTCGGACGACCTCATCCTCTACTTCAGCGGCAAGTGGCTGAGCATGAACATCCTCATGCTCGATGAGCAGCGCCTCGTCGTGGACAAGAACGAGCACACGCTGATCCGCGCGTTCAAGGACTGGGGCTTCAAGCCCATCACCTGCAACTTCACGAACTTCTACCGGCTGGGAGGCTCGTTCCACTGCGCCACGCTCGACGTGCGCCGCCGTGGCGTCCTCCAGTCCTACTTCTGAGCCAAGGCTGCGCCTGCGCGCATGCGCGCTGCATCCCCCTTTCCGCCGACCATCCTCCCGAGGACCGCTCCAACATGTCGTCCACGCACCGCCGGCTCTCCGAATCCCCTTCCGAACAGCGTGAACCGCCGGCCCGAAACCTGGCGCGGGAGGACGCCCCCGCCGCGTCCTCCCGGGAGCTGGTGGCCTACGTCGTCCCGCGCCAGGGCCAGACGGCGCCCACCGTCGAGGAGCTGCGCGGCTTCCTCAAGGAGCGGCTGCCGGAGTCGCTCATCCCCCAGGCGTGGATGCTGCTGGAGTCGCTGCCCCTCACCCTCAACGGCAAGGTGGACCTGCGCGCGCTGCCCGCGCCCCTGCGCCCCCAGGCGGCGCAGGCCTTCCTGCCGCCCCAGGGCGCGACGGAGGAGCTCATCGCCGGCACCTGGGCGAGCCTGCTGCGCGTGCCCCGCGTGGGACGGCACGACAACTTCTTCGAGCTGGGCGGCCACTCGCTCCTGGCCACCCAGGTGATGTCCCGCCTCAACTCCGCGCTGGGCACCGAGCTGCCGCTGCGCATCCTCTTCGAGTCGGCCACGGTGGCGGGGCTCGCCACCCGCGTGGACAGCGCGCGCGCCGAGGCTTCGGGGGACGCCCTGCCGCCGCTGGTCCCCGCGCCGCGGGACGCGGCCCTGCCGCTGTCCTTCGCCCAGCAGCGGCTGTGGTTCCTCGACCAGTTGGAGCCCGGCCTCACCGCCTACAACGTCGCGGGCGCGGTGCGGCTGTTGGGGCCGCTGGACGTCCAGGCCATGGCGAAGAGCCTCCAGGCGCTCGTGCAGCGCCACGAAACGCTGCGCACCACCTTCGCGCTGGTGGACGGACAGCCCGTGCAGCGGGTGCACCCCACGGTGGAGGTGCCGGTGCACGTGGAGGCCCTGTCCGGCGCCAGCGAGGACGCCGTGCGCCAGCGCGTGGAGGAGGAGGCGCGCAGGCCCTTCGACCTGGCCACGGGTCCGCTCCTGCGCGCGCGCCTGCTGGACCTGGGCGGCATGGAGCACGTGCTGCTCGTCACGATGCACCACATCATCTCCGACGGCTGGTCCATCAGCGTCTTCGTGCGCGAGCTGGCCGCCTTCTACGGCGCCTTCACCTCCGGGCAGTCCGCGGCGCTCGCGCCCCTGGCCGTGCAGTACGGGGACTTCTCCGTGTGGCAGCGCCAGTGGATGCGCGGCGAGCGGCTGGACGCGCAGCTGGCGTACTGGAAGCAGCAGCTGACCGGAGCGCCGCCCTCGCTGGAGCTGCCCACGGACCGGCCCCGCCCGGCCGCACAGCGCTACCGGGGCGCGCGCCACGCCTGGAAGCTGGGCAGGGCGCTGACGGACGCGCTCCAACAGCTGTCGCGCCGCCAGGACGTGACCCTCTTCATGACGCTGCTGGCGGGCTTCAACGTGCTCCTGGGCCGCTACGCGCGCACGGAGGACGTCGTCATCGGCAGCGCCATCGCCAACCGCGGCCACGTGGAGACCGAAGGGCTCATCGGCTTCTTCGTCAACACGCTGGCCCTGCGCACGGACCTCTCCGGCGACCCGCGCTTCGTGGAGCTGCTGGGCCGCGTGCGCCAGACGACGCTGGGCGCCTACGCCCACCAGGATGTCCCCTTCGAGAAGCTGGTGGAGGCGCTGCAACTGCCGCGCGACCTGAGCCGCCCGCCCCTCTTCCAGGTCATGTTCGCGCTGCAGAACATGCCCCCGCCCCGCTTGGAGCTGGACGGCCTGACGCTGACGCCGGTGGACGTGGAGACCGGCTCCGCGCAGTTCGACCTGACCCTGAGCCTCACCGAGGACAAGGACGGCCTGGTCGCCTGGTTCGAATACAACACCGACCTCTTCGACGCGGCCACCGTCCAGCGGCTCGCGGGCCACTACCAGACGCTGCTGGAGGGCGCCACGCGAGACCCGCGCCAGCGCCTCTCCCGGCTGCCGCTGCTCCCCCCCGCGGAACACCAGCGCCAGCTGCTGGACTGGAACCGCACGGACGTGCCCTGGCGGCGCGACGAGTGCTTCCACGAGGTCTTCGAGGCCCAGGTGGACCGCACGCCGGACGCGCTCGCCGCCGTGTGTGAAGGCCGCTCCCTCACATACCGGGAGCTGGACGCGCGGGCCAACCGGCTGGCGCACCACCTGCTAGCCGCGGGCGTGTCCACGGACCGCATCGTCGCGCTCTTCCTGGACCGGGAGCTGGAGTTCCTCATCGCCATGCTCGCCGTGTGGAAGGCGGGCGGGGCGTACGTGCCCATCGACCCGGCCCTGCCCCGGCACCGGCTGCGCTCCGTCGTGGAGCAGAGCCAGTGCGTGATGCTCCTCACGGAGGAGCGCCACCTCGCGGACGCCCGGGACATCGCCTCCGGCCGCCCCGTGGCGCGGGTGACGGAGCTGCTGGAACAGGACGCGCCCTGGACGCGCCCGGACGTGCACGTGCCGCCGGAGGCGCTCGCGTACGTCATCTTCACGTCGGGCTCCACCGGCATGCCCAAGGGCGTGATGATTGAACACGTCGGCATGCTCAACCACCTGCGTGCGAAGCAGGACACGCTGGGCATCACCGCCCGGGACGTGGTGGCCGAAATCGCCACGCCCAGCTTCGACGTGTCGGTGTGGCAGTTCGTCTGCGCGCTGCTCGTGGGCGCGCGCACGGCCATCTTCAAGGACGAGTCCGCGTGGGAGCCCGTCCAGCTGCTGGCGAAGATGCGGGACGAACGGGTCACCGTCCTGGAGACGGTGCCCACGCACATGCGCATCATGCTGGAGGAGATGGAGGCCAACCCCAGCCGCTACGACCCCTCCGCCATGCGCTGGTTCATCGTGAACGGTGAGCCGCTCCTGCCGGAGCTGTGCGCGCGCTGGTTCAAGCTCTGGCCGGGCGTGCCCATGGTGAACGCCTACGGCGCCACGGAGGTCTCCGACGACAGCGCGCACTACCCCATGCGGTCCGCGCCCTCCATGCACTGGGCCAGCCTGCCCATCAACGGCACGCTGCCCAACCTCCAGGCGTACATCCTGGACACCTTCCTGCAGCCGGTGCCCATCGGCGTCGCGGGGGAGATGTACATCGGCGGCGTCGGCGTGGGGCGCGGCTACCTGGGGGACCCCCTCAAGACGGCCCGCTCGTTCGTGCCGGATCCGTTCGCCACGGAGCCCGGCCAGCGGCTGTACCGCACCGGAGACCTGGTGCGCTTCCTGGAGGACGGCAGCATCGAGGTGCTGGGCCGCATCGACCACCAGGTGAAGGTCCGCGGCTTCCGCATCGAGATTGGCGAAGTGGAATCCGCGCTCGCCCAGCACCCGGACCTGAGGGACTCGGTCGTCATCGCGCGAGGGGACAAGGGCCACGCGAAGCGGCTGGTGGCCTACGCCGTCCTCAAGGAGGCGGAGGCCGTCACCCCGGCCGCGCTCGCGGAGTACCTGTCCAGCCGGCTGGCGGACTACATGGTGCCGTCCGCCTTCGTGCTGATGGACGCGCTGCCGCTCCTGCCCAACGGCAAGGTGGACCGCAACGCGCTCCCCGCGCCGGGAGAGGGTGACCTGGGGTCGCTCACCGCCTACGTGGCGCCCCGCACGCCGCTGGAGCAGCGGGTCGCGGACGTCTGGGCGGACCTGCTGGGCCTGCCCCGCGTCGGCGCGGAGGACAACTTCTTCGCGCTCGGCGGGCACTCGCTGGTGGCCATCCAGTCCAACGCGAAGCTGCGCGCCCTCACCGGTGTGGAGCTGTCCGTGCGCGACCTCTTCGAGGGCCAGACGGTGGCGCGCATCGCGCAGCGCATCGAGGCCTTGCAGAGCGTCCCCGCGGACGGTGCCGCGCCGGCGGTGGCGCTGCCGCCCCTGCGCAGGCTGGAGCCCCGGGCGCACTACCCGCTGGCCACGTACCAGTTCCCCGAGTGGTACATGCACGAGCTGGAGCCAGACAGCCCGTTCTACAACGTGTGCATCGGCGACCTGGTGCTCACCGGCGACCTGGACCTGGACGCCTTCACCCGCGCCTGGCAGACGCTGGTGGACCGCCACGACATCTTCCGGCTGCACTTCGGCTACGTGGACGGCCAGCCCGTGCAGCGCGTCCGCCCGCACGTGGCCGTCACCCGCGAGTCGCTGTACCTGGACCGGCGCGACGTCCCGGACGCGGACTTCCACGCGGAGGTGCAGCGGCTGGCGCGGCGGCACAGCGGCATGTCGCTCGACTTCGAGAACGGCCCGATGTTCCACGTGAAGCTCGCGCACTTCTCCGGCGGCCGCTTCCTCGTCCTCTTCCTCGTCCACCACATCATCTGGGACGAGACCTCCACCATGAACCTGGCGCGGGAGCTGAGCGAGCTCTACAACGCCTTCCGCGCGGCGCGCGCCCCACGCCTGCCGGAGCTGCGGCTGGGCTACGTGGACTACGCCGCGTGGATCCACGACGCCGTGGCCTCTGGCGGCCTGGAGCCCCAGCGCCGCTACTGGCTCCAGAAGTTCGCCACGCTCCCGCCGCCCCTGGAGTTGCCGCTCGACTTCCCGCGCCCCGCCTTCCAGACGTTCAACGGCGCGGAGGTCCACCGTGTCATCCCGAAGGAGCGGAGCGCCTCCATTGACGCCTTCGCCCGCCGGCACCACACCACGCTCAACATCGTCTTCCTCTCCGCGCTGCACGCGCAGCTGCACCGGCTGAGTGGACAGCGGGACTTCGTGGTGGGCACGCCCATCGCCAACCGCGACGACGAACGCGTGGCGCCGCTCCTGGGGCTCTTCGCCACCGCGCTGCCCATGCGCTGCACCGTGCGGCCGGGCATGACCTTCCAGCACCTGTTGGAGGACACGCGCCAGACGGCGGCGGAGGCGTATGACCACCACGTCTACCCCAGCGTGCTGGCCATCCAGGAGCTGAACCCGGACACGGACCTGTCCCGCAACCGCCTCTTCTCCGTGATGTACGGGTTGCAGAACAACAAGCTGCGGCTCGCCGACGAGGTCCGCTTCGACGGGCTCCAGCTGGAGTTCCTGCGCGGCATCGAGGTCGCCGAGAGCGAGACGTCCAAGTTCGACCTCACGTACATCGTGGACCACGTCGCCAGCGGCGTCATCGTCCGGCTCAACTACAACACCGACCTGTTCAAGGCCGCGACCGCGGAGCGGATGCTGGAGCAGTACCTCTCGCTCGTCGAACAGCTGGTGGCGGACCCCACCCGCGCGCTCGCGGACTACCGGATGCTGTCCACGACGTCGGAGCAGCGGCTGCTGCACGCGTTCAACGACACGGCCCTGCCCTTCGACGCGGACACCGGCGTGCACCGCCTGGTGGAAGCGCAGGTGGAGCGCACGCCGGACGCGGTGGCGCTCTCGTGGGAAGGCGGACACCTCACGTACCGGCAGCTGGACCGCGAGGCCAACCGCTGGGCCCACCACCTGCTGGCGCACGGCGTGGGCCCGGAGGACCGGGTCGGCGTGCGCCTGGAGCCGTCACCGGAGCTGGTGCTCGCGCTGCTGGCCGTGCTCAAGGCGGGCGCCGCGTACGTGCCCGTCAGCCCGGAGCATCCCGAGGAGCGCCAGGCCCAGGTGCTGGACGCCGCCGGAGCCCGGCTGCTCATCACCGCGGGGCCGCTGGCCCAGAGCCTCCAGCGCCCGGGGCTGACGGTGCTCTCCATGGACGCGGAGCGCGCTGGCGTGGCGTCCCGGCCCTCCACCACCCCGGCGGGCTCACCGGGGGGCCGGGCCCTGGCCTACGTGCTGTTCACGTCGGGCACCACGGGCGTACCGAAGGGCATCGAAATCGAGCACCGGGGCATCGCCAACGTCGTCGCCTCCACCCAGCGGGACTACGCGCTGGACGCGAGCGACGCGGTGCTGCTGCTCACCTCGTTCACGTTCGACCCGTTCGTGCTGGACCTCTACTGGCCGCTGACCGTGGGCGCGCGCGTGGTGATTCCGCCGCACGCCGCGGCCCGCTCGCCCCAGCACCTGGCGGAGGTCGTGCGCCGCGAATCCATCACCCTGTTCCAGTGCGTGCCCCTGATGCTGGGGGAGCTGGTGGACGCGCGGCGTGCCGGACGCATCCCGGAGCTGCCGTCGCTGCGGCGGGTCCTCTCCGGAGGCGCGTACCTGCCGCGCGAGCTGCGCGACGCGTTCCTCGCGACGTTCCCCGCCCGCCTGGCGAACCACTACGGCCCCACGGAGGTCACCGTGGATGCCAGCCGCTTCGACTGCGCACGGCCGGTGGAGGGCGACATCGTCCCGCTGGGCCGGCCCATCGCCAACACGCGCCTCTACCTGTTGGATGAAGCGCTGCGCCCCGTGCCCTTCGGCGTCACCGGCGAGCTGTACGTGAGTACGCCGGGACTCGCGCGCGGCTACCTGGGCGACCCGGCGCGCACCGCCCGTGCCTTCCTGCCGGACCCCTTCCACCAGGAGCCGGGCACGCGGATGTACCGCACCGGGGACCTGGGCCGGTACACCGAGGCGGGCGACGTCGAGTTCATCGGCCGCGTGGACAAGCAGGTGAAGGTCCGCGGCAACCGCGTGGAGTTGGAGGAGATTGAATCCCGGCTCGCCGCGCACCCGGCGGTGGCGGGCTGCATCGTGCGGCACGCGAAGAAGCCCGGCGGCGGCGATGGCCTGGTGGCCACCGTGGAGCTGCACGAGGCCGCGAGCACGCTCCAGGGGGAGGGCCTGCGCTACCGGATGTTCACGCTCGCCCAGCGCCCGGAGCTGAAGCGGGCCATGGACGACCTGCACGTGGGCGCGTGGCCGGACTTCTTCGCGGGGGACACCGTCCTGCGCGAGTTCTGGCCGCGGCTCGCGGAGGAGTTCGCCGCGCACCAGTTCGCGCTCGTCGACGAGGACGACGCGGTGGTGGCCGCCGGCAACGCGCTGCCCATCCGTTGGGACGGCACGCGCGAGGGCCTGCCCGCGGGCTGGGACGCGGGGCTGCGGCAGGGCTTCGAGGACGCGGCGCGCGGCGTGCCCGCCGACACGCTGATGATCCTCACCGGCGTGGTGGCCGAGGACGCCCTGGGCCGGGGGCTCGCCACGCTCATCCTGCGGGGCTTCAAGGCCCTGGCGCGCGCGCACGGGCTGGGGCGGGTGGTCGTCCCGGTGCGGCCCACCGGCAAGGCGTCGCGTCCCGACCTGTCCTTCGAACAGTGGTGCCACGCGCGCCGCGAGGACGGACAACTCCAGGACCCATGGCTGCGCATCCACGAGCGCGTGGGCGGCCGGATGCTCCACGTGGAGTCGCGCTCGCAGTACATCCGCGCGGACCTGGCTTCGTGGGAACATTGGAGCGGCCAGCGGCTCACCGCGTCCGGCGAGTACGCGCTCCCGGGCACCATGCAGCCGGTGGCGGTGGACGTGGAGCGGGGCTTCGCCGAGTACCACGACCCGAGCGTGTGGATGGAGCACCCGCACGCGGAAGGCGAGCCCTCCGCCTGGCGACTCCTGGACAGCGCACGGCTCCAGGACTTCCTCGCGAAGACGCTGCCGGACTACATGCTGCCGGAGCGCTACCAGTTCGTCTCGCGCCTGCGCCGCAATCTCAGCGGCAAGGTGGATGAGCGCGCCCTGCCCCCGGCCTTTGGTGACGAAGGGCCCGCCGCGCCGCCGGTCGCGCCCCAGACGCCGCTCCAGGAGCGGCTGGCGGAGCTCTGGAAGGACGTGCTGGGCCTGCCCAACGTGGGCATCCACGCGGACTTCTTCGAGTTGGGAGGGCACTCCATGCGCGCCCTCCAGCTGCTGGCGCGCATGACCGATCAGTTCGGCGTGACGCTGGGCCTGCGGCAACTGCTCAAGCACCGCACCATCCACCGCCTGGAGAAGCTCGTCGGCGAGGCCCTGGCCACCCGGGCCCCCACGCCAGACACAGCGCTGGCCCTGTCTCACGAAGCCTCCATCACGGCCGTGCCCGTGGTGGAAGCGGCCCCTGCGCTCTCCCCCGAGGGCCGGGGCGACGCCGTGGGCCACCACGGGGAGCTGCTCCAGGGCGTGTTCCGCGACGCGGACGGGCGCCTGCACCGGGGGCTGCTGTCGCTGCCCTGCGGCATGCTTCGCTCGGACGCGCGCTTCCAGCTCACGTCCGGCGCGGGGCTCACCGTGGAGCCCGCGTGGAAGACCAAGGCGGCCCGGGCCGCGGCGCTCACCCTGGAATGGGCGGGCGTGGAGCCGCGCGGCGCGCACCTGGTGGTGCACAGCAACATCCCCGTGGGCTGGGGGCTGGGCTCCTCCACGAGCGACGTGGTGGCCACCATCCGCGCTGTGTCCGCGGCGCTGGGCCGGCCGCTGACGCCGGAGGACACCGCGCGGCTGGCGGTGAAGGCGGAGACGGCGTCGGACTCCACCATCTTCGGCAACAGCGCGCTGATCTTCGGTCATCGCGAGGGCGTGGTGCTCCACCGCTTCAGCGGCGAGGTGCTCGACCTGCGGGTGGTGAGCATCAACCTGGACCCCGGCGGCAAGGGCGTCGACACCCTGGCCCACGCGCCCGCTCGCTACGACAGCGAGGAGATCGAGGAGTTCCAGCGCCTGCGCGCATCGCTGGAGCGGGCGCTCGCGACAGGGGACTACCGGCTGTTGGGCGAGGTGGCCACGGCCAGCGCGCGCATCAACCAGCGCTTCCTGCCCAAGCCCCACTTCGAGCTGCTGCTGGAGGTGATGGAGGCCTCCGGCGCGGTGGGACTCCAGGTGGCGCACAGCGGAACGGTGGCGGGGCTGCTCTTCGACCCGCGCACGTCCGACGTGGAGGCGCGGCTGTCGAAGTGCCAGGCGCTCCTCGCGGAGCTGGGCTTCCCCAGCACGTGGCGCTTCTCCAGCCACGACCGGAGCCGGCCCGCCTCCGCCTGACGCGTGCTACGCGGGAGGCCGGTGCGCGGCGGCATGGCCGCGCATCACCTCCTGGAAGAAGCGCCGTCCGACGAAGAAGCCGCCCAGCGGAGCACCGGACCAGAGCGCCCCAGTGGACGGGTCGAGGATCCACGGCGTGATGTCGATGCCCTCCGCGCCCGAGGCCCTGCGCAGCGGTCCCAGCCGCGCCCGGTCCTCGGGCGTGGGCGGACTGCCCAGCTCGAACACCTCGATGGACGCGTGCCGCGCTGGGGAGCGCGCCGCGCCAGCATCCAGGCAGCGCGAAGCCAGCGCCGTCACCTCTTCGCGCGTCAGGGCGAAGCGCCGCTCCGGGTCGCGCGCGCGGTCCACCATGCACGCCAGCTTCAGCCCGCGTGCGTCCCACCGGTGCACCACCACGTCCGCGGCGTCCGCCAGGGCCTGGGCTCCGTCGGGGGCGCCCCACACGAAGCCGCGCTCGGCGACGGCGCGGTGGGCGAAATAGGAAGCGAAGGACGCGGCATCACCGCGCTGTTCAGGAGAGGTCGTCATGTGAGGCAGCACACGCCGCCTCGATTCTGTTTCCAACAGCCCCCCACGTCGGCCGAGCGAAGCCCACCCCTCTCGTCCCATCCGACGCTTGGATTCCGGCCGCATCACGCACCGACACCAGGCCCCAGGAGGCCCGCGCATGATGGACGACGCATCCCGGCTGTGGACCCGCAGGCGCATGCTGGAGGCCACGGGGGGACTCCTCACCGCGAGCGCGTGGATGCCCCCGGTGCTCGCCGCCGCGCCGCAGGTGAAGCTGCCGGACACCTTCGCCAAGACGGAGCGCGAGCGTCCCGGTCCACCCAACCCACAGCCTGAATCCGAGCGCGTGGGCTGGGCCGTGGTGGGCCTGGGCCACCTGTCGCTCGAGGAAATCCTCCCCGCCTTCGGACAGATGAAGCGCGGCAGAGTGGTGGCGCTGGTGAGCGGCGACCGAGCGAAGGCGCAGGCCATCGCGAAGCAGTACGGCGTGCCGGACAAAGGCCTCTACGACTACAAGTCGTTTGATCAGCTCAAGGACAACCCAGAGGTGCAGGCCGTCTACATCGTCCTGCCCAACAGCATGCACGCGGAGTTCACCGTGCGCGCGGCGCAGGCGGGCAAGCACGTGTTCTGCGAGAAGCCCATGGCCAGCACCTCGGCCGAGTGCCAGCAGATGATCGACGCGTGCAAGAAGGCGGACCGCAAGCTGGGCATCGCCTACCGCCTCCAGTACGAGCCGCACCACCGCGCGGTCATCCAGATGGCGCGCAACAAGGAACTGGGCACGCTCAAGCTCTTCACCGCGAACAACGGACAGAACCAGGGCGAACCCAACCAGTGGCGTCACAAGAAGGCACTGGCGGGCGGCGGCGCGCTGCCGGACGTGGGCATCTATTGCCTCTCCGCCGCGCGCTACTTCAGCGGCGAGGAGCCCACGGAGGTGCAGGGCTTCAGCCAAAGCACGCCCAACGCCCCGCGCTTCAAGGAGGTGGAGGAGTCCTTTGCCTTCCACCTGCGCTTCCCCTCCGGCTTCCAGGCGCACTGCACCAGCCACTACGGCGCGCACGAGACCAAGGACCTGCGGCTGATGGGCACGGACGGCTGGGCGTCCATGGACCCTGGCTTCGCCTACAGCGGACTGCGCCTGCGCGTGGGAATGAAGTCCAAGACGTTCCCCAAGGCAGATGACACGGTGGAGCGAAGCTTCAGCCAGCCGAGCCAGTTCGCCCGGGAGATGGACCACTTCTCTCGCTGCGTGCAGGAGAACACCGTCCCGCACACGCCGGGCGAGGAGGGCCTCGCGGACGTGCGCATCATCGAAGCGCTCTACCGCTCCGCGCAGGAGGGCAAGGTGGTGAAGCTGGAGGCCGCGAAGAAGCTGGATGCCTTCCGCGTGATGGCGATTCTGAACGAGCGCGACGTGCAGGCACTTCAGCATGAGCTGCCAGCGCTGCTGAAGGTGCGCGATGAGCGCGTACTGAATGCCTTTGCCCCTGCTTCCCAGGAGAAGGCTTCACCTGAAGCCCACGTTCCCCCCGTGACATCAGCCACGCAGGACTCTGCGCCAAAGACACACCCCTGCACGGAAGAGCGTGACCCCGGCGCTCCTACGTCAGCCCCTGGGCAGAACGCGTCGCAGACACACCACTGCGTGGAGGAGCATCGATTCGACGACCTCGTGTCGACCGCGGAGCAGGACACGGCACCCGAGGACCGCCTCGTGAAGCCGAACAGCGGGCAACCACCGCCTCCAGCCGCTCCGGGATGCTCCACCTGCGAGTTCCGAGGGGAATGCACTGAGAAGAGCGTGGCCGATGCGGCCTTGGAAGACCCGTTCGACTGTCGGTCAGGTTGAGGCATCGCGCCTCCAACGGACCGCTCACTCCCTACTCACGCCCGGCGGTGGCTGCGCCGATACGCGCCGGGAGCGGTCCCGTCCCAACGCTTGAAGGCCCGGTTGAAGGACGCCTCGCTCTGGTAGCCGATGGCGGGAGCGACCTCGCTCAAAGGCAGCTCGCTTTCGCGCAGGAGCTGGGCGGCCTTGATCATCCGCCATCCCACCAGGTACTCCAGCGGCGGTTCCCCCACGAGCTCGCTGAAGCGCGCGGCGAACCCGGACCGCGACAGGGCTACGGCGGACGCGAGGCTCTCCACCGTCCAGGGCTCCTCGGGGCGCTCGTGGATGAGCGCGAGCGCCTTGCCAATCTGCGGATCCGCCAACGCCCGCAGCCCGCTCTCCCGGCACGACACCTCCGACTTCATGATGTGCGCCCGCAGAGCCTGCACCAGCAGGATGTCCGCGAGCCGGCTCATGATGACGGTGGCGCCCGGGTGCGACGACGCGCTCTCCGTCAGCAGCAACTGCACCGTGGACGCCAGTGACGGCGCCGTCGCCGCGTCGTCCGCGGCCAGGTGGATGACGCGGGGAAGCTCCTTGAAGAGGAGCGTGCGCGGCGCGACGCCCAGCTGGAACGACGCCGCGACCAGCGTCGTCCGCTCGCCGTCGCCCCCCAACCGGATGGAACCCTTTCCTCGGGCGTTCGCGCAGGCCCCATGCGCCAGGACATGAACGGGGCTGCCTTCCGCGTCGCGCAGCGTGTGCCCTCCGCCATGCGGCAGCACCGCCAGGTCTCCCGCGCACAGCACCAGGGCCCCCGGAACACCCTCCACCTCCAAACGGGCCCCGCCGCGCGCGACAAGGATGATGTGCGCACCCGGGGACGTCCCGAACTGGAGCCCCCACGGGGCGAACAGCTCGAAGCGGCCGTGCATCCGGGTGGACAGGCGCAGGGTGTCCAGGACGTCCGCCAGGACATCCGCCCCCTGAGCCTCCAGCGAGTCTGGACGATCGGTCAATTTATTTGGACTGGATGCCATGGCACGTCCATAGCGCCTGGAGCATTCAACGGCCATGGCAAATACACTCAAGCTCCTCTCCCCTCTCCGCCTGGGCCGGCTCGAACTGAAGAACCGGCTGGTGATGGCCCCCATGACCCGCAGCCGGGCGCTGGTGGACGGCAACGTCCCCAACCCGCTGGCGGTGACCTATTACGAGCAGCGGGCGTCCGCGGGCCTCATCGTCACCGAGGGCACCCAGGTCAGCCCCCAGGGCGTCGGGTACATCCGCACGCCGGGCATCCACTCGCCAGAGCAGGTGGCGGGCTGGAAGAAGGTGACGGACGCGGTCCACGCGGCGGGCGGGCTCATCTTCGCGCAGCTGTGGCACGTGGGGCGCGTCTCGCACCCGGACTTCCACGGGGGCGAATTGCCGGTGGCGCCCTCCGCGATTCCGGTTGAGCAGGAGGTCTTCACGTTCCAGGGCAAGAAGCGCGCGGTGACGCCCCGGGCCCTGGAGACGCATGAGATTCCCGGCGTCGTCGAGCAGTTCCGCCAGGCCGCTCGCAACGCGAAGGAGGCCGGCTTCGACGGCGCGGAGCTGCACGGCAGCAACGGCTACCTGTTGGACCAGTTCCTGCGGGACGGCTCCAACCAGCGCACGGACGCGTACGGCGGCAGCATCGAGAACCGGGCGCGCCTCCCGCTGGAGGCGGCGCGGGCGGTGGCGGAGGTGTTCGGCGCGGACCGCGTGGGCTACCGGCTCTTCCCGCAGAACTTCCCGTACACGGGCATGCACGACTCCACGCCCACGGAGACCTTCACGTATCTGGCCCGCGAGTTGGGCAAGCTGGGCCTGGGCTACCTGCACGTGACCGAGCTCGTCACGGGCCCCGCCGCTCCGGCGCCCGAGCAGCGCATCACTCCGGCGATCCGCAAGGCCTTCCCGGGCGTCATCATCGCCAACGGGGGCTACGACGCGCAGGCCGGTGAAGCGGTCATCGAGCGCGGCGAGGCGGACCTCGTGGCGTACGGCGTGCCGTTCCTCGCGAACCCGGACCTGCCGGAGCGCTTCCGCCGGTCCGCCCCGCTCAACACGCCGGACGCGTCGACCTTCTTCCAGGGCGAGGAGCAGGGCTTCACGAGCTACCCGGCGCTGAGCTGAACCGAAAGGAGGGAACCGTCATGAGCACGCAGCGAATGGATGTCCTGGAGCGAAGGCTGGCGCGGATCATCGACCTGCCCGAGCCCACACAGGGGCAGTTCGGGCCCGCGCACACGGTGGTGCCGGTCATCTCACCGGAGGACTACGCGCGGTCGGATCCGTTCATCCTGTTGATGGATGACCGCATCGACGGCAAGCCCATTGGCGGGCCGCATCCGCACGCGGGCTTCGAGACGGTGACCCTCGTGGTGAAGGGCGGGATGACCCACGACAGCGGCAGCCTGGGCGAAGGCGACGTGCAGTGGATGACGGCTGGTAGCGGCGTCATCCACGGCGAGGGCCTGGAGGGAGACCTGGGCCAGGCGCGCATCCTCCAGCTCTGGCTCACCCTGCCCAAGGCGCAGCGCTGGGTGCCCGCGGGCTACCAGGACCTGCCGTACGCGGAGCTTCCGGTGCGGCGCGAGCCGGGCGTGGAGGTGCGGCTGTACAGCGGCACGTCGGGGACGGTGCGGTCAGCGACGAAGAACTATGTGCCCGTCACGCTGGCGGAGCTCCAGTTGGAGCCGGGTGCGTCCATCGCGCAGGACCTGCCCGCTTCGTACAACGGCTTCTTCTACGTGCTGGCGGGAGAGGTCGCGGTGGGGCCGGACCGCCAGTCGCTGAAGCCCGGGCAGGTGGGCTGGCTGGACCGGCCGGTGTCGAGCGGAGACAGCACGGTCCACGTCACCGGGACGACGCGGGCGCGAGTGCTGCTGTACGCCGGTCAACCGCAGCACGAGCCGCTGGTGAGCCACGGGCCGTTCATCGGGGACACCCAGGAGGACATCATGAGGTCCTTCGCGGGGTACCGCGCGGGCCGCTTCGGTCCTCCACCGCAGAGGTAGTGGACCGAGGCTTCGCGAACGTCAGCGGCTTTCGACGGGGGCCGGCGCCAGGGTGGCGGCGGCCGTCACGCCAGAGTTCGCGCGCTCCAGGTGCGGGCCCAGCTGGCCCATCAGCATCAGCCCGGCCATGCGGAAGTCGGAGATGAACGACCAGAGCGGGTACTTGAAGGTCGCGGGGCGGTTGTGCTCGATCTTGAAGTGGCTGGCCCACGCGAAGCCGTAGGCGCACACCAGGGCGGCGGGAATCAGCGCGCCGCGTCCGGTGACGGCGGCGGTGATACCCAGGCCCACGCCCAGGCTGGTGCCGGCGAGGTGCAGCCAGCGTGTCGACGCATGCGAATGCTCGCGCAGGTAGAACGGCCAGAACTCGGCATAGGTCTGGATGCGGTCGGACATGAAGTGAAGTTGTGTCCAGCTGCCCGCCTCTCGTCAACCCATGCGGGCCACCTTCGTGCCTGCACCGACGCAACCCGGACGGGGCCGAGGGCAGGAGAGCAGCCAGGCGGTCCCCGACGCGGCCCGTCGTTTTCGGACGGACCGGGAACAATCCGGTGAGGACGGCCCCGACGGAGGGAGGCGCGAACCGCACGTGTCGTGAAAGACTCGGGGGCGCGCATGAGTGACTGGACGCCCAAGCTGAACCCGACGGTGGACCTGCGGCGGCTCCCGCTGAACGCGGAGGAGGGCTTCGTGCTGTCGCGGCTGGATGGCCACACGCGCGAGAAGGACCTGCCCGCCCTGACAGGGTTCCCGCCAGACAAGCTGCGGGACATCCTCGCGAGGCTGGTGTCCCAGGGAGCGCTGCTGCCGGGCACGGAGGTCGCGAGTCCCGTGAACACGGTGCGACCGCCGGAAGCTCCGGCCCCGTTCACGGATCATCCCGCGCCGTCGCTCGACGCGAGCGACACGGAGCCGCTGCCGGAAGCGGGGTCCTCGGACGGCGCCGACGACGATGACGCCGGTGCCACGGACGACGTGCCGGAGACGGTGCAGGGCGACTACCGCAAGCTCTTCGAGACGCGGCTGCACGCGCTGCCGGAAGACCAGCGGGTGGCGCTCGCGCATGGGGCGGAGGACCCGGAGCTGTCCGCGCTGTGCTTCGACCCGGTGCCCGCCGTCATCAAGGCCGTGCTGGAGAACTCGCGAGTGGGCCTCGCGCACGCACGGCTCATCGCGAGGCACCACCGCAACCCCGTGGGCCTGGAGGCGCTGGTGGCCCGAGCCGCCTTCGCCGCGGACACAGGCGTGCGCCGCTTCCTCGTGCGCAACCCACAGCTGCCGGCCGCCCTCTTCCGCCGCCTGTGGGCGATGCGCCGCCTGATGGAGCACCACAAGCTCACGGTGGACCGGGACGTACCGGAGCAGACCCGCCGCACCGCGCGCGAGCTCCTGCGCCAGCGCTTCTCCACCGGCCCGTCCGAGGAGAAGGTGGAGCTCATCCTCAACACGGAAGGCCGGGCCCTGGGCGCGCTCGTGGGAATGCCGGTGGACGGCAAGACGACGTCGCTCTTGTGCGGACGCACGTACCGCTCGCCCATGCTGGTGCAGAACATCGCGCGCTGGAGCGCCGCGCCGCCCGCGCTCATCGCGCACCTGCTCAAGCAGGAGCTGGTCCGCCGTCAGCCCCAGCTGCGCATGATGCTCGCGCGCCACCCCAACGCGCCCGCGGACGCGAAGCGCGCCTGAGCCTCATGCCCCACGCCGAAGCCAGGGTCGTCCGAGAGCTGAAGCACCACCTGCTCAAGCATGGGCTGCGCAGGTCGCGCGTCCTGCACCTGCTGGTGGATGCGCATCCCTCGTATGTCCGCAGTCCGTTCGCCCGGGACCTGGAGCCCATGACGCGGCTCACGCTGGAGGGCACCCGGCCGGACATCCTGTGCAGCGTGGCGCGGCCCGAGGGCGTCCTCGTCACGGGCATCGAGGTGAAGGCCTCTGAAAGGGATTGGGTCCAGGGCCTGGGCCAGGCGCACAGCTACCGCGCGGGCGTCCATCACGCGTACCTCGCGCTGCCGGCCTCCGCCGCTGACCTCCGCGCCCCCACCCTGGCGCAGGCGCGGAGCATCGGGGTCGGCATCCTCGCCCGGGACGCGAAGCACTGGGTGGAGGTCATTCCTCCCGCGGACCCCACCCCACTGCCTCGCGCCGTCAGCCAGGCCTCGTCGCTGCTCGAAGGCGTCCCCGCCGCGCGCAGCCTCCAGCTCAACCATCCCCTCAACTACCTCGCGGCCGCGTTCCTCGCGGACCGGGGTGCTCCTTCCGGAGCGCTGCTGAAGTCGCTCGCCGCGCACTGGAAGGACCTGGGGAGCGACAGCTCCCGGCGCCACGCGGCCACGGGCGCCAACACGCTCGGGCTGCTGGACCTGGACTGGAAGCCCACGCTCGAAGGCAGCACCGTGGCGGACCTCCTGTCCGCGCTCCAGTTCGACCCCGACACCCGCTACGACAAGCGCAAGCGCCTGCTGGACGTGCACGCGGCCTTCGCCGCCGTGGCGCGCTTCGTCCTCATCCGGCAGCCCGCGGTGCGCCTCATCCACCGGACCCTCACGGACCACGGCGGAAGCCTCACGCTGCCGGAGCTGGCCGTGGCGGCGGGCCATGACGACCCGGCGCTGGCGACAGCCCTCTTCCTCGCGGACCCCTCCGGAACGCTGAAGCCCGGGCTGCGGGGGCCGGACATCAACCCGTCCACCGTCTTCAAACTCAAACAGAACCTCTGGCACGCGGGCCTGCTCGACACCAAGGCCCACGGCACCGCCGGAAAGGACGCCCGCGCCTACCGGCCCGCTGAAGACATCTGGGCCCTGCCCCGCGACATGGCCCCTTGACTACAACTGTAGCCATGACGTATCGCTCCTGACTACAACTGTCGTCAGGAGGGCTGCCGTGGCCAGACCAGGTTCCGAAGTCCCGTCGTTCGTCCGGGAAGGGCTGGGCTGGCTGTTGGCCCTGCACCTCCTGCTCGCGCTGATGCCGTCCCTGCACCTGATGGAGACGCTGCAAGCCGGGGCACACAAGGCCCGCGTGTGGTGGAAGGTCGCGGACACCGTGCGCCGTCACGGGGCGCCGCTCCTCCCCGCGATGATCAGGGCTTCCGCGCGGTGATGAGCGGCTGGTTGAAGCCCGTCTCCTCCGGCGTGTACCAGCGCGGATCCACCAGCCCCGCCCGGGTGAGCGCCTGCTCCAGCTCCACGGGTTGCAGCAGGCGGTAGACGCCGGTGTGCTCGGTGGTGTGCCAGATGCCGGACTCCTGGCGCAGGATGAACTGGCGCACCGTGTACTGCCTTTCATCCACCGCCCAATCCCAGACCTGGAAGAGCACGCGGCGGCCCAGCGGCGTGTCCAGCACGCGCTCCGCCGTGAAGCGCGGCCGCTTCTCCAGCAGCGCCGAGTGGTCGCGCAGACTCGCCACCAGCAGACCTCCAGGCACCAGGCGTGACGCCATCGCGGTCGCGGCGTCGTCCAGGTCCGAGTCCTCCAACAGGTGCGCCATCGCGTTGTCGCACGACATCACCACGTGGAAGGTGCCCGGCACCTGCCAGTCCAGCATCCGCATGTCCGCCACGCCGGTGGTGATGCTCACGTGCATGGCGCGGGCTTCCCGCTCCGCGCGCGCCACCGCGGAGGGACTCAGGTCCGTGGCGTGCACGGAATAGCCCCGCGCCGCCAGCCCCAGCGCCTGCGTGCCGATGCCGCACGCGCAGTCCAGCACCCGGCGCGGCGGCGGCGCCCCCGAGCGGCGCAGGAGCGCGTCCAGCACCGCGCCCTGCCGGTCCACCGACTGCTCCCAGTCCGCGAAGAGCAGGTGGTACTCCTCGGCCAGCCCTTCGTAGAAGTCCAGGACGCTGTCAGACATGACGGCTTCCTCCTTAACACCCCCATGCGGGCCGTCACGCGCACGGACGCCGGACGTCGCCTGTCCGTCATGTCGGAGCCAGGTTGGGGCCGGGAGGTCTTCTCCTCCGGGGGTTGTTACCCGGAAGACGGGGCTCGGGAGGCCCGCGCGGGCGGGGGCGGACACCGGGCAGGATGCACCGTCATTCCCCGCGTGAAGCTCGCGCGCACCCGAGGCAAGGAGCACCGATGATGTCGTTGACGCCGTCACAGGTCCGCCTGGGATGGTCCGCCACGAACAAGGCGGAGGCCATCCGCCTGGTCGGACAGGTGATGGTGGAGTCGGGCTTCATCTCGCCCGGCTACGTCGACAGCATGCTCAAGCGCGAACAGGTGTCCGGCACGTTCCTCGGCCACGGCATCGCCATTCCGCACGGCCTGCCGGAGGCGCGCCACCTCGTGCTCCAAACGGGCGTCGTCGTGGTGCAGTTCCCCGCCGGGGTCGTCTGGAGCGAGGACGGCCATGCGCACCTCGTGGTCGGCATCGCCGCGAGGTCCGACGAACACCTCCAGGTGCTCGCCAACCTCACCGGCGTGCTGGACGACGAGGCCCGGGCCGTGGCCCTGGCCTCCACCCTGGACGCGGCCGTCATCATCCAGGCGCTCCAGGGCTCCGGCGCCCCGCGGGAGCAGCAAGGCGCTTCCGCGTTCGAAGGCCTCTCGCTCCAGGTCCTGTCCCCTTCCCCGCACGGCCTGCACGCGCGCCCCGCCACCACGGTGGTGGAGGTGGTGCGCCGCTTCCGCGCGGACGTCACCATCCACCACGAGGGGCGGCAGGCGAACGCCCGCAGCCTCCTGTCGCTGCTGCGCCTGGGCGCCCGGGGCGGCTCCACGCTGACGCTCACCGCGGCGGGGGACGACGCGGCGGCGGTGCTCCTCGCATTGCAGGAGGCCTTCGAAGTCGGCCTGGGAGAGGAGCCTCCCGCTGCTCGCGCGCTGGCACTGGAGCCCATGCCCGCCGCCGTGCTCGACTACGAGGGGACCCTGGTCGCGGGCCTGTCCGCGTCGCCGGGCATCGCGGCCGGGCCCGTGTGGGCCTTCCAACGCGAACGGCTGGAGGTGGAGGAGCGGGCCGTGGACGCCGCGCGGGAACACCAGCTGCTGGAGACGGCCCTGGCCGGAGCGGCGGCGGAGCTACGCCAGCTGCACGAAGGTTTTCTCCAGAAGGCCGGAGCGCAGCGGGCCGCCATCTTCAAGGCGCACCTGGAGCTGCTCGACGATCCGGAGATGTTGAGGGAGTCGCACGGCCTCATCGACACCGGCCTGAGCGCGGGCGCGTCCTGGCTCCGCGTCTTCGAGAGCCGCGCGGAGGCGCTGGCCGTGATGGACGAACCGGTGCTGGCCTCGCGGGCCGCCGACCTGCGGGACGTGGGCCGGCGCGTGCTGCGGCCCCTGGCCCGGGTGCTGGAGGGCGAGCCCACCTTCCCGGATCATCCGGTGGTGCTGCTGGCGGAGGACCTGGCGCCGTCGGACACGGCGAAGCTGGACCCCGCCATGGTGCTGGGCCTGTGCACGGCGGGCGGAGGCACCACGTCGCACACGGCCATCATCGCGCGCTCGCTGGACCTGCCAGCGGTGGTGGCGGTGGGGCCGTCCGTGCTGGACCTGCGCAACGGGCAGCACTGCATCCTGGACGGCGACGCGGGCGTGCTCGTCGTGCGGCCTTCGGAGCGGGACCGGGCCAAGGCCGTGCACCAGCGCGAGCGGATCCGCCTACGGCGCGAGCAGGAGCACCTGGAGCGCTACCAGCCCGCCATCACGCTCGACGGCCGGCGCGTGGAGGTGGCCGCGAACATCAGCGAGGCCACGGAGGCCATCAAGGCCGTGGACGCGGGCGGCGAGGGCGTGGGCCTGATGCGCACGGAGTTCCTCTTCCTCGACCGTGACGAACCGCCCGGAGAGGAGGAGCAGCTCCACGCGTATCTCACGATGGTGCGCGCGCTGAACGGCCTGCCGCTCATCCTGCGCACGCTGGACATCGGCGGGGACAAGCACGTGCCATACCTGTCGCTGCCGGCGGAGGCGAACCCGTTCCTGGGCGTGCGCGGCATCCGGCTGTGCTTCGAACGGGAGGACCTGTTCCGCACACAGCTGCGCGCCATCCTGCGCGCGTCGATGGAGGGCCCGGTCCGCATCATGTATCCCATGGTGGCGATGCCCGAGGAGCTGGCGAAGGCGCGCGCCATCACCGAGTCCGTGCGCCAGGAAGTGGGCGCGGATCCGGTGGAGACGGGCATCATGATTGAAGTTCCTTCGGCGGTGATGATGGCGGAGCAGCTGGCGCGGGACGTGTCGTTCTTCTCCATCGGGACCAACGACCTGACGCAATACCTGCTGGCCATGGACCGGCAGCACCCGGTGCTCGCGTCCCAGGCGGACGGCCTGCACCCGGCGGTGTTGCGCATGGTGGACCTCACGGTGAAGGCGGCGAGGAAGACGGGCATCTGGGTGGGCGCGTGCGGCGGCATCGCGGGAGACCCGTCCGGCGCGGTGGTGCTGTCCGGCCTGGGCGTCACGGAGTTGAGCGTGGCCATTCCCAGCATCCCGGCGGTGAAGGCGCTGCTGAGGGGCATCTCCATGGCGGACGCGGAAGACGTGGCCCGGGCCGCGCTGGAGTGCGGCAACGCCGCCGAGGTACGGGCTCTGGTGCGCGGCCTGCTGGCCCGGAAGGGAGCGAAGGCATGAGGCCGACGAAGCCGGGCGTGGTGACGGTCACGTTGAACGCGGCCATCGACCAGACGCTGGAGTGTCCGGGGTTCGCGGCGGGCGCGGTGAACCGCGTGGTGGCGGAGACGCGCACGCCGGGAGGCAAGGGCATCAACGTGGCGGCGTTCCTCGCGGGAGGCACGAGACCGGTGACGGCCACGGGCTTCCTGGGCGAGGACTCGGTGCCGTTGTTCGAGACGCTGTTCCGCGAGCGAGGCATCCAGGACCGCTGCCTCCGGCTGCCGGGCTCCAGCCGCGTGAACATCAAGGTCGTGGACCGCACGAGCGGCGCGGTGACGGACCTCAACCTGCCGGGCCTGCGCGTGCCGGAGGAGGCATTGGCCGCGCTGCTGGAGACGCTGGATGCGCTCGCGGAGGACAACGGCTGCTTCGTGCTGTCCGGCAGCGTGCCCGCGGGAGTGCCCGCGTCCATCTACGCCACGCTGACGGAGCGCCTGCGAGCGAAGGGCGCGGTGGTGGCGGTGGACACGAGCGGAGCACCGCTGCGCCACGCGGTGGCCGCGAAGCCGGACTTCGTGAAGCCGAACGCGCGCGAACTGGAAGAACTGGTCGAACGCCCCCTGAGGAACGCTGGCGAAATCGCTCGAGCCGCACGCGAGCTGCACGCGACAGGCATCGGGTTGGTGGTGGTGTCGCTGGGAGCGGACGGCGCCCTGTTCGTGTCGGACGACGGCGCGTGGCGGGCCCTGCCGCCGCCCGTGGAGGTGGCGAGCACCGTGGGCGCGGGCGACGCGCTGCTCGCGGGAGTGCTGGCAGCGAGGCTGGACGGCTACGACCTGGAGACCTGCGCCCGGAGGAGCACGGCCTTCGCGGCGGGGAAGCTCGCGAAGGTGGGCCCGGTGCCACCCGCACCCGAGCGCGTGGCGGAGCTGCTCTGCGCGGTGCGGATGCACCCGCTGGGCACGGGCTGATCAACAGCCGCGCGGCAGGTGCACCCGGAAGGTGGTGCCCGCTTCTTCGGTGGACACCACGTCCACCGCGCCGCCGTGCGCGCGGAAGATCACGCTGTTGGACTCGGGGACGGGCCCGACGACCGCCCCTCCGCACGCTCAGTCCAACCGTCCCTCCAGCTTCTCGATGGCCGCCCGCACCCCGGGAGGAACCGGGACCTTCTCATGCGTGGCGTAGCGCAGCGTCACGACGATGGAACCGCCGCGCGTGTAGAGCACCCCGTCGTCCGCGCCCGCCACCACGTGCTCGAAGGTGATGGAGGAATTGCCCACGCGCGTGACGCGCGCGCCCGCCACCAGGTTCACCGGGAACACCACCGGCTTGAGGTAGTCCGCGTGCGTGTTCGCCAGGATGGGCCCCACCCCGTCCGCGGTCGTCGTGTCCGCGCCCGCGGCGGACGGCCCCACCAATCCAACGCGAGCCATGTACGCGATGCGCGCGGACTCGAACCAGGTGAACGTGCGGGCGTTGTTGACGTGCCCGTACGCGTCCATCTCGCTCCAGTGCACGGGGAAGGGCACGACGACGGGGAAGTCCTTCAGGGCGGCGCTCGACATGGCCCCCAGGGTCGCAGGGACCATCCCGCCAGGGAACGGAAACCACGCCTGCCTGCCCTCCAGGAGTCCCGTACAGGCATGCTAAGCCAGGGGTCCATGGCTCTCCGGTCCACGCTGGCGCCGCCCGCCGCCCCGTCC
>NZ_RAWF01000158.1:0-24019 GCF_003612075.1 Corallococcus sp. CA041A | reverse complement strand
GCGTGGAGGTGGTGGAGCCGGTGGTGGAGGCCTCCTCCGGCCGCATCGACGCGGAGGACCTGCGCCTGGCCATCCAGTCCGTGACTCCGCTCGTGCAGCAATGTTTCCAGGACGCCGCACAACGCAACCGGGGCACACACGAAGTGAAGCTGCGCTTCACCGTGGAGGGCGAGGGCTCCGAGGGGAAGATGAACCGGGGCGAGCTCGTCTCCAGCACCATCCCGGACCCCATGGTGCAGGCGTGCGTGCTGGATTCGCTCCTGGACGCGCGCTTCCCGGCACCCCACCTGGGAGGATCCGCGACCGTGCTCCAACCATTCCGGTTCACCGTGCCTGGGGACGCTGGCCCGTGAGGTCGGGTTGCGCGTAAGGTTCAGGCCCCTTTCGACCCTCGCGCATGCCCGTCACCGTCGAACAGCTCGAGCCTTCCCACTCGGACGCCCTGCGCGCGCTCCTGGCGAAGGATCCCGTCCACAACCTCTACCTGCTGGGGTTGCTGGAGGAGTTCGGCATCGCGGCGCCGGAGCGCCAGGCGGCCTTCTCCTTCCACGGCCGCTTCGACAGCGGCGTCCTCACCGCGGCCGTCTTCGTGGGCGGCGATGGCGGGCTGGTGGTGCCCAGCGCCAGCGACGCCAGCGCCACGGGCGTCATCGCGGACGCGCTCGCCGCCAGCCTCAAGCTGCGCGCCACCGTGGGGGACAAGTCCTCCGTGGACGCGCTGGTGCGCAGCCTCTGTGAAGGCAAGCCGCGCCTGTCCCGCACCCAGAAGCTGTTCAGCGTCTCCGCGGACGACCTGGGCCCCTTCACCAACCCCACCCTGCGCCTGGCCCGCGAAGAGGACGTGCCCCGCCTGCTGCCCCTGGCCCAGGGCTACGTGCGCGAGATTCTCGAGCGGGACCCGCTGTCGGAAGACCCCGCCCACTACGAGGCCCGCGTCCTCCAGCGCGTCCGCCAGCGCCGCACCTACGTGCTGGAGGAGGGCAGCGAGCTCGTGTTCAAGGTGGACATCGGCTGCCGCTCGCAGTTCGGCGCGGAGCTGGAGGGCATGTACACGCCCCCGTCCCGCCGCCGCCAGGGCCACGCCACGCTGTGCCTGGGACAGATTTCCCGGCACCTCTTGTCCTCGCTGCCCCGGCTCGCCATGCGCATCGACGAGCGCGACGAGAGCACCGCCCGCATCGCGCGCAAGGTGGGCTACCACGCCGGCCGCACCCAGCGGCTCGTGCTGGTGGAGTAAATGGAATGAGCAGCCGCCCCACGCCCTCCCGCCGTCCCCTCTCCGGAGCGGGCCCCGTCATCCTCCACGCGCCCACCGACCCGGGCTGGCTGCCGCTGGCGCTCGCCCACTTCGACGCGGTGCTGGTGGACCACGCCCACTGCGAGAAGAAGGCCGCCGCCAACGCGCTGTCCATGCTCCAGGCCTACCCGGACCTGCCGGGCCTGCCGTCGCAGATGGCGCGTCTGGCCCGTGAAGAAAGCGCCCACCTGGCGCGCGTGCTGGACCTGATGGCCGCGCGCGGCCTCACGCTCACCAAGGACGCCGGGGACCCGTACGCGCAGGGCCTCCAGAAGCACGTGCGCACGCCCGCCCTGGAGCGGCGCGTGGACCGCCTGCTCGTCGCCGCCATCATCGAAGCGCGCTCGTGTGAGCGGCTGTCCCTGCTCGCGGAGGGGCTCACCGACCCGGGGCTCGCACGCTTCTACGGAGAGCTGGCCCAGTCCGAGGACGGCCACCAGTCCCTCTTCCACCGCCTGGCCGTCACCGCGTCCAACGGGGACGAAGCCGCCGTGGACGCACGCCTGCAGCACCTGCTCGCGCAGGAGTCACAAGTTCTCGCGAGCGTGGGACTGCGCGCCGCCATCCACTGAAAGGCGCTTCACTCGCCTACGCGTGGAAGGGCCACACCACGGGCACGGCGAAGACGAGGAACACCACCAGCACCGCGGTCAGCGGCGTGCCCAGCCGGAAGAAGTCGGTGAACCGGTAGTGCCCGGGCCCGTAGACGAGCACGCAGCTGGGCTCCAGCGGGGTGATGAAGGAACAGCTGGCCGCCAGCGTGACGCCCATGGCGAAGGGGCGCACGTCCACGCCCAGCTGCGTCGCCGCGTTGAGCGCCACCGGCAGCACCACCAGCGCCGCGGCCTGGTTGCTCATGGGCGCCGACAGCACGATGGTCAGCACCATCAACAGCGCCAGCACCCCGCGGGGCCCGCCGTACGCGCCCAGCCGGGCCACGTGGTCGCCGACGAACTTCCCCGCGCCGCTCACCTCCATGGCCAGCCCCAGCGCCATCATCGCGCCGATGAGCAGCACCACCCGCCAGTCCACGCGGAACGCGGTGCGCGCGTCCACGCACCCGGTGGCGATCATCAGCAGCATGCCGGTGAGCCCCGCCAGCGACAGCGGCACCTGGCCCAGGGAGCCCGCCGCCAACGAGCCCAGGAAGATGACCACCGCGAGCAGCGCCTTTGCGTAGCGCGGCGGCTCGTACTCGTGCCCCTCCAGCACCATCAGCGTATGGCCCGGCTCCAGCTCCGCCATCTTCTGACGCGGACCGCGCAAGAGCAGCACGTCCCCCACGGACAGGGGCAGCGTGGACAGCGAGTGCTCATCCCACGCGCGCCCCAGGAGCTGCAGCTTGGTGAGCCGCTGGATGGCGGGCCGGCGGTGCAGCCCCAGCGCCAGGAGCCCGAAGCGCTCCACGAACAGCGTCTCCCGCAGGCTGCGCCCCACCAGAGGACTGTCGGGCGGCACGCTCGCCTCCACGAGCATCGACTCCGGCCCCTCCAGCTCCGCGTCCGACAGCCGCACGTCCGGCCGCAGCGCGAGGCCCCGGAGGTCCTTCACCCGCAGGATGTCCTCGCGCTTGCCCTCCACCAGCAGCCGCTCCTGGCCCGTCAGCACGTAGGATGGCTTCGCGTTGAGCGTCTCGCCATCGAGCACCACGCCAATCACGCGCAGTCCCAGCCCTTTCGTGAGCTCCGCCAGGGGCTGGCCCACGTAGCGCGAGTCTCCGGGCACCACCGCCTCCGTGAGGTAGTCGCGCAGCGCGAAGCCCTCCGTGCCCGGCTTGCCCTCGCGCGCGGGCAGCAGCCACCGCCCCAGCAGCACCACCACGGCGATGCCTATCAGCACCACCGGCAGCCCCACCGGCGCCAGCTCCGTCACGCCAATGGGCGCCATCCCCTGCCGCTTCAGCGCCGCGGACACCACCAGGTTCGTGGACGTGCCGAAGAGCAGCACCGTGCCGCCCAGCATGGACGCGTACGCCAGCGGCAGCAGCACCTTGCTGCGCGGCACCTTCGCCCGCTGCGCGGCGCCAATGGCCACCGGCAGGAAGGCCGCCGTCGTCACCGTGTTGGAGATGAACGAGGAGAACACCGCCACCACGCCCATCATCGCCAGCACGAACACCTGGTGGCCGAAGCGCGCGAAGAACGCCATCCGCTGCCCCACCATCTGCACCACGCCCGTGGCGGCGAGCCCCTGCGTCATCGCCAGCAGGGTGAAGATGAAGATGACGGTGTCGTTGCTGAAGCCCTCGAACGCCTGCGCCGGCGTCAGCACGCCGGAGAGCGCCAGGAGGCAGACCACCACCAGCGAGGTGAACTCGATGGGGATGGAGTCAATGGAAAACAGGACCAACGCGACAACAATGACGGCCAGGACGAGAGCGATGGACATGGAGGAGGCGTGCGCACCCTCAACCTGGGCACGGCGCGCTGCGCTGCCAGCGTGTGCCGCACCGCGCCGTTTACTGATGAGCGACCGGACGCTGATAAGTGGAATTAGGCCAGAGCGGTCGAAAGTCCGGTTGACTGCCGGACGTCAGTTGCTTTTGGGGCCTGGGTCCAGAAGGTTTGGTGTTCCTTCCGCTGTAGGGTTTCGCCCCCTCGCGAAGTCGCGAAACGCGGGAGACCCGACCCATGAAACACCCCGAGGAAACCTCCATGGCTTCGACGCAAGCGGCCGCCGCCACCGAGCAGGCGCCCACGAAGAACCCCACGCTGTTGGCCTGGGTGGCCAAGATGGCCGCGATGACCCAGCCGGACCGCATCGTCTGGTGCGACGGCTCCGAGGCTGAGAAGCAGCGCCTCACCGAGCAGGCGGTGAAGGACGGCACGCTCATCCCGCTCAACCCGCAGAAGCGCCCCGGCTGCTACCTGCACCGCTCCAACCCCAACGACGTGGCGCGCGTCGAGCACCTCACGTTCATCTGCACGCCGAACAAGACGGACGCGGGCCCCACCAACAACTGGATGGAGCCGGACGAGGCCTACACGAAGCTGGGCCTGCTGTTCGAAGGCTGCATGAAGGGCCGCACCATGTACGTGGTGCCCTACGCCATGGGCCCGCTGGGCAGCCCCTCCACGAAGATTGGCGTGGAGCTGACGGACAGCGACTACGTGGTCCTCAACATGCGGATCATGACCCGCATGGGGAAGGCCGCGCTGGACATGCTGGGCGACAGCGACGACTTCAACCGCGGCCTGCACTCCACGGGTGACGTGAACCCGGACCGCCGCTACATCTGCCACTTCCCCCAGGACAACACCATCTGGAGCTTCGGCTCTGGATATGGCGGCAACGTGCTGCTCGGGAAGAAGTGTCTCGCGCTGCGCATCGGCAGCTACCTGGGCCGCGAGGAGGGCTGGCTGGCCGAGCACATGCTCATCCTGGGCGTCACCAGCCCCAAGGGTGAGACGACCTACGTCGCCGCCGCCTTCCCGTCCGCGTGCGGCAAGACGAACTTCGCCATGATGATCCCGCCCAAGGAGTACGCGGGCTGGAAGATTGAAACCGTCGGCGACGACATCGCGTGGATGCGCCCCGGTCCGGATGGCCGCCTGTACGCCATCAACCCGGAGGCCGGCTACTTCGGCGTGGTGCCCGGCACCAACAACAAGACCAACCCCAACGCCATGGAGACCATCTCCAAGGACACGCTCTTCACCAACGTGGCGCTCACGCCGGATGGTGACGTGTGGTGGGAGGGCAAGGACGGCGAGGTCCCCGAGGAGCTCATCGACTGGCAGGGCCGCCCCTGGAAGAAGGGCAGCGCGGAGAAGGCGGCGCACCCGAACAGCCGCTTCACCGCGCCCATGAGCAACAACCCGGTGCTGAGCGCCAAGGCGAACGACCCCATGGGCGTTCCCATCAGCGCCATCATCTTCGGCGGCCGCCGCTCCAACACGATTCCGCTGGTCATCCAGGCCTTCAACTGGACCCACGGCGTGTTCCTGGGCGCCACCATGGGCTCGGAGACGACGGCGGCGGCCACCGGCAAGGTGGGCGTCGTGCGCCGCGACCCCATGGCCATGCTGCCCTTCTGCGGCTACCACATGGGCGACTACCTCCAGCACTGGCTGGACATGCAGAAGTCCATCCCGCAGCTGCCGAAGATCTTCCAGGTGAACTGGTTCCGCCAGGACAAGAACGGCAAGTTCATCTGGCCGGGCTTCGGGGACAACATGCGCGTCCTCGAGTGGATCGTGAACCGCGTCCAGGGCCGCGTCCCCACGCAGGAGACGCTGCTGGGCTGGGTGCCGCGCCAGGACCAGGGCCTGAACCTGAACGGCCTGGACCTGTCCGCGGAGGCCGTCCAGGAGGCCACCTCCATCAAGGAGGACGAGTGGAAGTCCGAGCTCAAGAGCCAGGAGGTCTTCTTCGAGCAGCTGGGCACCAAGGCCCCCGAGGCCCTGATGCTCCAGCGCAAGCTGCTCATCGCGCGCCTGGACGGCTGATCGCCGCCTGACGCCTGAGAAGGCCCGTCCGGGGCTGCTTCCTCTCCTGGTGCTACAGGGGTGGGGGTGGCCCCGGCGCTTTTTCAAGGGGCCAGTGCTTCGACGGCCGGATTGTTCGGCGCTAGGCTCACCGCCCCATGAGACTGGTTTTCGTGTTGTCGCTGGCGCTGGCGCTGGCACCGGGGTCCGCCCTGGCGCAGCGGGGTGGCTCCAAGGTCAACGTGCAGGCGCTGTTGAAGGAGGGCAAACGCCTCTACGACGCGGGCAAGTACCGCGAGGCGGCGGAGGCGCTGAAGCAGGCCAACGAGGCGCAGCCGCACCCGCGGCTCGTCTACAACATCGCCGTGGCGCTGGAGTACGCGGGCGAGCCTCGCGAGGCGATGACCTTCTACCGGCAGTACGTCACGTCCTCCAGCGAGGACACCGACCCGGCCCTGCTGAAGAACAGCAACCGCGCCATCGACCGGCTGCGCGTGCAGCTGGACCGCGAGGACCAGGCGCAGGCGACGGCGGACGCGGACCGCAAGCGCCTGGAGGCGGAGGCCGATGCCGCGCGGCAACAGGCGGAAGCCGAGCAGGCCGCGGCCCGGCGCGCGGAGGACGAGAGCGAGCGCCAGAAGCAGGCGGAGCTGAACCGGGCCATCAAGTCCTACCGCAACCAGCGCATCGCGGCGTTCGCCACGGGCGGCGTGGCGGTGCTGGGCGTGGGCGCGGGCGTGCTCTTCGGACTGCAGGCGCGCGACCAGCGCGAGCAGTTCGACAGCGCCAAGACGCTCGATGAGAAGGAGCGTCTGTCGGACAGCACCAAGAGCAAGGCGCTGCTTGCGGACATCGGCTTCGGCGTGGGGCTCGCGGGAGCCATCACCGCCATCATCCTGTATCCCAAAGAAGGCCCTCCCGCGCAGGGCGAGGTCCGCGTGACGTTCGCGCCGCGCGGTGCTGGCATTGGCATGGAGGGGCGTTTCTGATGCGCGCGCTGGGAATGATGACGTTGGGCATGGCGCTGCTGTCGTCCGGGTGCAGCTTCACCACGGCGGGCGGCCTGTCCGAATGCACGACGAGCAGCGACTGCGGCAGCAACAGCGTCTGCACGTCCGGGTTCTGTCTGCCGCAGCCCGCGGGATGCGACCAGGTGGTGGGCGCCACGTCCGCGGCGAACCCCATCGTGCTGGGCGCGCTCCTGCCGCTCACCAACGCGAGCGGCAACGCGGAGATTGAGCAGCAGCGCTTCAACGGGCTGAAGCTGGCGCTCAACGAGGTGAACTCGCTGGAGGGCGTGGGCGGCCGGCAGTTCGTCATGTACGTCTGCGACACGAAGGCGGACGTGGAGAACGCGAAGACGCAGGCCACCTGGCTGGTGAACGACAAGCAGGTGGTGGCGGTGTTCAGCGCGGGCAGCGCGCAGACCACCGGCGTCAGCACCATCACCATCAAGAAGAACGTGCTGCTGATGAGCCACACCGCCACCAGCGCGACCTTCACCGAGCTGGACGACAAGAACGGCGGTCCGGTGGGCCTGGTGTGGCGCACCACCCCGTCGGACGCGCTCCAGGGCCGCGTCATCGCGGAGGTACTGAGCGGCAAGACGACCATCAACGACCCGGGCTCCACGTTCACGGTCCCCACCAAGATTGGCGTGGCGTACGTGAACGACAACTACGGCCAGGGGCTGTTCTCCCAGCTGCTGGACCGGTTGCCCTCGAAGGTGGGTGGCGCGCAGTACGAGCGCAACGGGGACGTAGGCACCGCCGTGACCTGGCTGAAGAACAACAAGCCGGATCTGACGGTGCTCGCCGGCTTCACCGAGGACAACGCGCGCCTGGTGCCCGCGGCGGTGGCGGAGCAGGTGAAGGTCGCCAACGGCAACCGGTGGTTCCTCACCGACGCCAGCAAGGACCCCACCCTGCTGTCCAACGACGCGACCGCCGCCGAGCTCGCGGGCACGTACGGCACCGCCCCCGCGTCCGCGCGGCCCGACGACTCCGTCTACCAGCTCTTCAACAGCCGCTTCCGGACCGCCTACAACAACACGGACCCGGCGCAGTTCTCGTTCACCGCGCACGCCTACGACGCCATGTACCTGGTGACGCTCGGCGCGGCGTACGCGATTGGCAACGACCTCAACAACCCCGGCTCCGTCACCGGTGACCGCATCGCCATGGGGCTCACGAAGCTGACGCCCCCCTCGGGGCAGACGGCGAAGACCTACGCGCTGGGGCCGGTGCAGTTCAGCGGGGCGCGCGATGAACTGCGCGCGGGCAACATCGTCAACGTGCGTGGCGCCAGCGGTGAGCTGGACTTCAACAACGACACCGGCGAGGCCATCTCGCCCTACGAGCTGTTCAAGGTGTCGGGCAAGAACTTCACCCAGCTCCAGGTCATCACCCCGGCGGCGGACTGAGCACGCGAACCAGCGGCACCAGGGCGGCGGTGAACACCTCGGGCGTCGGAAGCAACGACAGCACGAGGTACGCACCGCCGCCGAAGTCGTAGAAGTAACCCGGTTGCACGCGCACCCCCTCCTCCAGGAGCCGCAGGCAGGTGGCTTCTTCTCCGGGGTGATGGGGGATGCGCAGCACCGCGCTCCAGCCGCCGTGCGAGGGCACCACGTCCCACGCGGCGTCCGCCGGGCGCGCTTGAATCAACCGCTCCCGGTTGTGCCGCACCCGCTCCAGCAGTGCCTGTTGGAAGCGCGGCGCGTGCGCGAGGAGCGCCGGCAGCGCGAGCTGCGCGGGCGTGGCCACCGACAACGCCGCGTCCGCCACGTCCTCCAGCCGGGCCAGGGCCTCGTCGCGCGCATGCGCGGGGCCGCCCACGTGCAACCACGCCAGCTTGAGGCCGGGCAGGCCCGCCACCTTGGACAGGCCGGAGAGCGAGAACGTCAGGCACGGCAGCGGCCGCCCCGCCACGGACGTCACCCGGCCTTCTTCTTCATCCCACGCGAAGTCGGAGAACACCTCGTCGCAGATGAGCGCCAGGCCATGGCGCGCGCACACGTCCGCGAGCGCGTGGAGCTCATCCTCGTGAAGGAAGTGGCCGGTGGGGTTGCCGGGGTTCACCACGACGACCGCGCGCGTACGGGCGTCCACGGCGGCTTCCACCCGGGCCGCGTCCAGGCCGAAGCCGTGCACGGCGGGCAGGCGGTAGGAGCGCGTGTGCACGCCCTCCAGGCGCGCCAGGACGTCCACCAGCGGGTAGCCGGGCGCGGGGAGAAGAACGGTGTCCCCCGAGTCGCACAGGAGCTTGAGGAGCCAGCCGTAGGCCTCGCTGGTGCTGGCGGAGAGGACGACGTGCGCGGCCTCCACGGACGCGCCCCGTTGGCTCAGGTGCGCGGCCACGGCCTCGCGCGCGGTGGGCAGGCCGAAGGGCTCTGGCGTGTAGCGGAAGGGCTCGGGGAGGGCCCCGAGGTCCACCTCTGGGGAGGGCAGCCCCACGCGTGTGGGGTTGGTCTCCGCCAGGTCCAGCAGGGGCAGCCCGCGCGCGTGGCGCTCGGCGGCGGCCTGGGAGAGCGGGTTGGGTGTGCGCGGGAAGGCGGTGCGGAGCGAGAAGCGGCTCACAGCCCCGTCTGGAGCATGGCGCTGGCCACGCGGCGGATCAGCTCGCGGCGCAGTTCCAGGCGGCAGTGCTCGACGGCCTTCTCGTGCGGCGCGGGCAGTTCCGGGTTCCGGGTGCGGATCGCGGTGCGCAGAACCAGCTCGACCTTCGTCGGCTCAATCTGGAACAGACGCGGACCGTCTTTCTGGAGGAAGTAGGACAGCCCGCGCTGTTCAATGAGCTTCTTGAAGAAGCGCCGGACGTCCGCGAGGAGCGTGATGTCGATGATGTCCGCCATTCGTCCGGCTTTCTCGCGCGGAAAAAACGGGACGTCCAGATCACGGCCACCACCACGTGAAAACTTGCGCGACCTGTAGCACGCGCCTTTCCGCCGAACGCGGCGGAGGCCGATTTATCGGGCCCGCGCGCGTTCGGACACCAGCGGCGCCAGCGCGCGCCGGAACGCAAACTGGCGCTTTCTTGGATCCTCCACATACGGCACGGGCCCCAGGACATCCACGCCATGGCGGGCCTCCAGGTAGCGCCGGTTGTCCCGCTCCGCCAGGTCACGTCCGGGCACCCCGCGCGACAGCACCACCGCCCGCACGGACACCTCGCGCGCCGCCAGCGACTCCAACGACAGCGCGACATGGTTGAGCGTGCCCAGTCCCGCGCGCGCCACCAACACCACGGGCAGGCGGAAGGCCTGGATGAGGTCCACCACGTCGCGCTTGGAATCCACCGGGACGAACAGTCCCCCCGCCCCTTCCACCACCACCGACCCGCCCTTCAGCTGCTTCCACGCCGCGAGCGTCACGCGGAAGTCCGGATCCGTTCCCAATCGCGACGCCGCGATGCCCGGGGCCAGCGGCGCCTTGAAGCGGTGCGGGCAGATGGCGTCCACCGGCAGCGTGCTGCCCGCGGCCTCGCGCATGGCGAGCGCGTCCGCCGGGGCCTTGAGGGACTCGCAGCCACTCTCGTAGGGCTTGAAGCCCTGGGGCTTGAGGCCCGCGTCCTTCAGGAGCGACAGCAGCGCGCACGACACCTGCGTCTTGCCCACGCCGGTGTCCGTGCCGGTGACGAAGAACTGGAGTGACTCAGGGGCCACGGGAGACTCCCACCCGGCGCAGGGCCTCCAGCGCCAGGTCGATGTGGCCCGTCGAATGGGCCGCGGAGAGACAGAAGCGAAGCCGGCTGGTGCCGTCCGGCACGGTGGGAGGGCGGATGGCCTTCACCAGGAGGCCCGCCTCGCGCAGGCGCTTCGCCGCGTCCAGCGCGCGCGAGGGCTCGCCCAGGATGACCGGGAAGATGGCGCTCCGAGGCTCCGCGGGCAGCCCGAGCGCGCGCAGTCCGTCGGCGAACCGGTGGATGTGCCCCCACAGCCGTTCGCGAGGAGCGGGGTCGTGCTCCACCAGGTCCACCGCGCACTCGGCGGCGGCGCACAGGGCGGCGGGCAGCGCGGTGGAGTAGACGAACGGCCGAGCGCGGCTGACCAGCAGGTCCGCCACCGCGCGCGAGGTGGCCACGTACGCGCCCAGCCCGCCCAGCGCCTTGCTCAGCGTGCCCATGCGCAGGTCCACCCGGTCCTCCACGCCCAGCGCCTCGCACAGGCCCGCGCCGCGCGCGCCCAGGACGCCGGTGGCGTGCGCCTCGTCCACCATCAGCGCGGCGCCGTGGGCCTCGCACGCGGTGACCAACTCGCGCAGCGGAGCCACGTCTCCGTCCATGGAGAAGACGCTGTCGGTGACCACCAGCTTGCGCCGCGCGGGAGTCTCCGCCAGCGCGCGGGTGAGCGCGGCCACGTCCGAGTGCGGGTAGACGACGACACGCGCGCGAGACAGCCGGCAGCCGTCCACCAGCGAGGCGTGGTTGAGGGCGTCGGAGAACACCGCGTCTCCGGGGCCCACCAGCGCGGGCAGGATGCCGGTGTTGGCCGCGTAGCCGGAGTTGAAGAGGCGCACGGCCTCCGCGCGCTCGAAGCGTGCGAGCCGCGCCTCCAGCCGCTGGTGCGGCACCATGTCCCCCACCACCAGGCGGCTGGCGCCGGTGCCCACGCCGTAGCGCTCCAGCGCGGACGCGGCGGCGGCGCGCACGGCGGGCGACGCCGCGAGCCCCAGATAGTCATTCGAGGAGAAGTTGACGAGCCGCTCGTCCCCCACGCGCACCTCCGCGCCCTGGGGAGAGTCGAGCGGCTCCAGCGCGCGGCGAAGGCCCTTCGCGGACAGGGCCTCCAGGTCCTCGCGCGCCCATCGGTCCGCGACCTGCGTCGAGGGCCTCACCGGTCCTGCCGGGGCTCCAGGGGGCGGATGCCCGCCTTCTCCAGGAGCGCCATGTCCTGGGTGTACTCGGGGTTGCCGGTGGTGAGCAGCTTCTCCCCGAAGAAGAGCGAGTTGGCGCCCGCCATCATGCAGAGCAGCTGCGCCTCTTCATTCATCTGCATGCGGCCCGCGGACAGGCGCACCATGGACTGGGGCATGAGCAGGCGCGCGGTGGCGATGGTGCGCACCATGTCCACCGTCTCCACGCGGTGCTGCTCCGCCAGCGGCGTGCCCTCCACGGGCACGAGCGCGTTGATGGGCACCGACTCCGGGTGGACCTCCTGGTTGGACAGGGTGCGCAGCAGGTTGCAGCGGTCTTCCACGGACTCGCCCATGCCGATGATGCCGCCGCAGCACACGGAGATGCCCGCGTCGCGCACCCGGTTCAGCGTCTTCAGCCGGTCGTCATAGGTGCGGGTGGAGATGATGTCGCCGTAGTGCTCCGGGGACGTGTCCAGGTTGTGGTTGTACGCGGACAAGCCCGCCTCGCGCAGGCGCTTCGCCTGGCTGTCGGAGAGCATGCCCAGCGTGGCGCACGCCTCCATGCCCAGGGCCCGCACGCCCTTCACCATCTCCAGCACGCTGTCGAACTGCGGGCCGTCCTTCACCTCGCGCCACGCCGCGCCCATGCAGAAACGGGTGGCCCCGGCGGCGCGGGCCTGCGACGCGGCGGACAGCACGTCCGGCACCGCCATCAACTTCTCCGCCTTGACGCCCGTCTTGTAGCGCGCCGCCTGCGGGCAGTACGCGCAGTCCTCCGGACACCCGCCCGTCTTGATGGAGAGCAGCGAACAGAGCTGCACCTTGTTCTCCACGAACACCTGCCGGTGCACCGTCTGCGCCTTGTGCACCAGATCCAGGAGCGGCAACTGGTACAGCGCCTTCACCTCCGCGAGCGACCAGTCGTGCCGCACCGTCACCCCTTCCGGGACGGGGGCGGCGTGGTGGGCGTGGCCGTGGAAGGACTCGGCGGTGTCGGACATGCGGGCTCCTGGGGAGGCGTCAGGAGGCCGACGGTGCGTGGCCCGGAGGCCGTTGTCAACGCTCTTGGGCCAGGGGGTTGACGAGTCCCCTTTCCCCTCTGGGAAGCCCGCTCCGGAGGCCGCCGGAAGAAGCCCGCAAAGACAGAAGGGACGCCCGCGCATGGCGGACGTCCCTGGCTGTCTCCCGCCTCATCGGTCGAGGAGCCCTACGGACTAGACGTGGACGCGACGGCCGCGGCCGGCGAGCCCCACGAGGAACAGCACGACCAGTGCGCCCAGGACGGAGAACAGCAGGCCCGTGGGGTGCAGGTCGAACACGCGACCGTCACGGGAGAACAGCGAACCGACGAAGCCGCCCACGAACGAACCGGCGATGCCCAGCAGCGTGGTGGCGATGAGCCCCATCGACTGGTTGCCCGGCATGATGGCACGAGCGATCAGACCCGCGACCAGACCAATCACCAGAAACGCGATAATCCCCATGACAACCTCCCTGTGTGTGGGGGGCTCGCTCTGTGCGACGCCCGTGGACCAGAAAGTGGGTTGCCCCCCCCTGTGGGGCAACCCGCTACCTGATCCACGACATGACGCCTGCCTGCTCTCCTGGCATGGCGCGCGCGTGAGACGGGGAAACGTCAGGGGTCTGGGGTAGACACTCCAACCCATGGCGAAGGCGAAGACGCACTACACCTGTCAGGCCTGCGGCTACCAGACGGCGAAGTGGCTCGGGAAGTGTCCGGACTGCGGGGCCTGGAGCTCGCTCCTGGAGGAGACCGAAGCGAAGGTGGACGACAAGCGCCCGGCGTGGGGCGCGTCCGGGGGCGCCTCCAAGCCAGTGAAGCTGCAGGACGTGACGGCGGAGACCGAGGTGCGCCGCAGGACGGGCATCACGGAGTTCGACCGAGTCCTGGGCGGAGGCGTGGTGGGCGGTTCGCTGGTGCTGCTGGGCGGCGACCCGGGCATCGGCAAGTCCACGCTGCTGCTGGCGGCGCTGGACAAGCTGGCGCGGCACGGGCCGGTGCTCTACGTGTCGGGTGAAGAGAGCCTGCGGCAGACGAAGATGCGCGCGGAGCGCCTGCGGGTGGAGAGTGAAGCCATCCACCTGTTCGCGGAGACGGACGCGGACCGGGTGCTCCAGGCGGCGGAGGCGCTGAAGCCGCAGGCGCTGGTGGTGGACTCCATCCAGACCATGTACCTGCCGGAGCTGGGCAACGCGCCGGGCAGCATCACCCAGGTGCGCGAGGTGGCGGGCCGGCTGATGGCGTTCGCCAAGCGCAGCGGGGTGCCCACGTTCCTGGTGGGGCACGTGACGAAGGAAGGTTCCATCGCGGGTCCCCGGGTGCTGGAGCACATGGTGGACACGGTCCTCTACTTCGAGGGCGAGCGCGGCCACCCGTTCCGGCTCCTGCGCGCGCACAAGAACCGCTTCGGCAGCACCAATGAGATTGGCGTCTTCGAGATGAAGGGCGCGGGGCTGGTGGAGGTGGCGGACCCCTCCGCCCTGTTCCTCTCCGAGCGGCCCCAGGGCAAGTCCGGCAGCGTGGTGACGAGCACGCTCAACGGCACGCGGCCGCTGTTGGTGGAGGTGCAGGCGCTGGTGGCGCCCACGGGCTACGGCACGGCGAGGCGCACGGCGATTGGTGTGGACGGCAACCGCGTGGCGCTGCTGGCGGCGGTGTTGGAGAAGAAGGAGGAGATCCCGCTGGTGGGCTGCGACCTGTTCGTCAACGTGGCGGGCGGCATGCAGTTGAGCGAACCAGCGTGCGACCTGGCGGTGTGCGCGGCGCTGGTGAGCAGCCTGCAGAACCGGCCGTTGGACGCGAAGACGTTGGTGCTGGGAGAGGTAGGCCTCGCGGGCGAGGTGCGCGCGGTGGGCCAGGTGGAGCCGAGGCTCGCGGAGGCCGCGAAGATGGGCTTCCAGCGGGTGGTGTTGCCGGCCGGCAGCGCGCGGCGCGTGGAGAAGACGAAGCTCCAGGTGGTGGGCGTGGAGACCTTGAGCGAAGCGCTGGCGGCGATGTTCGACTGACGGTGGGCGCTCAGTGCTTGTGCAGCATCCAGGACACGTCCGGCACGCGCGTGGGCTTCGTGAGGGTCGGCAGGTCGAAGAAGGACTCGCGGCCCAGGGTGGCGATGAGCTGGCTCTCCGCGGCGTCGCCTTCCGGGGTCATGGCCTGGGTGGGGAGCTCATAGGGCTGGACGAGGACGAGTCCGCCGTCGAGCGACTGACGCTGGGACGCGGGGACGGCGCCCAGGCGCGGGCCGAAGAGGTCCACGAAGGGAGCGCCGAAGATGTTGCGCCAGTAGAGGCCGGAGAGGCCTTCGCTGTAGTCGCGCACGTTGAAGACGCGCTCGGAGCCGAAGCCGTACTCGTTCGGCACCAGGCGGTAGTTCTTGCGCTCGAAGTCTTCATCGAGCCCGGACTGCGCGAGAGGGGAGCCCAGCAACTGCATGATTTCGACGACCTGATGCAGATGGGCCTCGCGCCAACCTGCCTTCCGGGCCTCCACGACAGAGGTCATCCAGGCGAATGATCCGACGAATGGATACTTCTCCTGGCGCGCAGGGGAGAAATGAAGGAAGTCCCGATCTGTCTTCGCCCCGATGAAGAAGCGCCTGGACTCGTCGTAGTAGGCCGCGAGCACATCCGGGTTGAAAGAACCGGGCTCAATCCGTTCATCCATGCCGACGCCCCCGTAGCGCACAGGCTGGAACCAGCGGCCCTGCGAAAAGAACCGACAGACCAGTTCGCGAACGATGTTCGTCGGAGGCACACCGGGGAGCAGTGCGAAAACCGTGTTCAGGTATTGAAGGGCCACGAAACATTCCTACGGGAAGGGGATGATTCTCGCACCACCCTCCGCGCCCAGGTCATCCAGTTCCCTCTTCAGAGGTCCCGTAAGCCGCGTCGCACCCTCGGGATGTTTGGCGGAACGGATCCAGAGCTCAAGGGAGCCACCGTACTTCTGGACGTACTCAATCATGGCCTTGATGTTCCCTGTGAGAGCCATCTCCGCGCGGCCCTTCACCTCGACGAAGTCGTAGGGGCTGCCCCAGACAAGGTCCCCTTTGTGTCCTGAGACGGCATCCGGGACGAAGCCTTGGGCCTTGCTCCCCGGCGGCGGCAGCAGGAGGTCCGTGTTCTTCGGCAGCTTCCGGCTCTGGAGCACGGACTGTTCGAACGCACTGCCCGCGCCCTTGTTCTTGATGACCGTCTGGTAGAGCCGCTCCCACTCTGGATCCACGGCGTACTTGAAGCTCCGGTACTTCTCCGGGTGACGGAACTGGTAGTCCACCCACGCCTGAGCCAGGTGCTCCGCGCTGCCCGGCACCAGCCGCGCTCCCTCCGCCGTCGCCCGTGAGCCCACCAGCGCCACGCGCTTGCCCCGGGCCAACACGCGTCCCGCCTCCGCGAGCGGCGCCTCCAACCTCTTCGCCAAAGCCCGCAGCTTCTCCACATCCTCCACGGACACGGACTCACCACGCCCCGCCGCGCGCAGCACCTGGCGAAGCTCCTGGGCCTCCAGCGGCGACAGGTGCTGCACCACCCGCTGTAACACCTGCACCTCGCGCAGGCTCCGGCCTGTGAGCAGCGCGACGCGCTCCGCCCCCTGCACGCCTTCCGACAGCAAGCGCCCCGACACCACCGGCAGCGCCACGCTCACCGCGCACAGCAGCCGCTCTCCGTCCGTCAGCGGATATCCCAGGAGGCTCTGCCCCAGCACCACGCCGCCCACGTCCGCCACCTCGCCGGTGACGGGCAGCAGGCCCAGGGCGATCTCCAGCACCACCTCTTCCGGCGGAATGCCCGGAGGCTCGATGGCCGGGTCCCAGACCGGAGGCGCGAAGCGGCCCGCCTCCACCGCGGATGCAAGAAGGCTGTCGCGCGCCAGCAGGTAGAGCGCCACCTCACTGGGGCTCTTGCGCGGGAAGTCCGGGTCCTCCGTGTGCGTGTAGGCCCAGTCCAGCACCGCCTCCAGCAACGCCTGCTGCGTCTCCTCGTAGAGCGCGCTCTCGGTGAGCAGCCCGTCACTCCCGAGCCGGCGGAAGTGCGCGTCCGCCAGGACCTGACGGCGCGCATCCGCCCAGCGATGGAACTCCTCCAGCTTCGCCTCCGCCCGCGCGGACCGCTTGCCGTCCTCGAGCAGCGCCTGCGCGTGCTTCGCCTTCAGCCGCAGGTACACCTCCAGCGGCTCGTCCTTCGCGAGTTCCTCCTCCGTCCGCGCGGACGCCCAGAGCATCAGGTCGTTGAGCGCGGCATGGCCCACCTGACGATCCGTCTCCATCACGGCGGGCTGCTTCAACGCGGCCCGCTTCTGGCGGATGAACGCGAGGTAGCGGCCCAATTCCTCTCCACCCACGGTGCCGCTCGAACCCGCGCCGCCCCAGGCGGTGTCACGCGTGAACGAAGCCGGGGATGCGCTGTGATAGCGCCCGTAGCCGTGCATCCCCACCGGCAGGGTCCGGGAGCCCGGCGTCCCGCAGGCCGTGAGCGACAGGACCAGCACCAGCCCCGCGCTGAATCGTCCCAGCCATCCTGTCAGCATGACGCGCCCCCTCAATCACTCATCACATCTACCAGCCGTGTCTGACGTTTCTTGTGAGCCTCTTCCTGACGCGCAGGGGGCCGCGCACGCCCCTCCGGTCACGGAGCACGGACAACGAGTTCCGGCGGCAGGTTCCACGGCATGCGCCCCACCTCCTCGCGCGGCTCGCGGAACGAGGACTGGCCACGGACGGGGGCATGCCGTTTGATACGGGGGTGTCAGGAGCACCGCCCGGATGACGCATCGCCCCCATTCCTCCCGTCTGCGGGACGCGCTGGGCTCCCTGTCCGCGCGGCTGCTGCTGGCGTTCCTCCTGCCCACCCTGCTCTTCCTGTCGCTCGCGGGCGCCTCCGTGTACGCGCTGGCCCGCGCGAGCCTGGAGGACGAACTGGGCGCGAGCCTGTCCGCGCTCGCCGCCGCCACCGCCAGCCAGGTCAGCGGCGAACGCATGCTCACCATCGAGCCCGGCGACGACGTGTCCGGCACCCGCACGTGGCGCAACCTGGTGCGCCTGCTGGACGGAGTGCGCACCGCGAGCGGCGTGCGCCGGGTCTACGCCGTGGACGCGCGGGGCCGTGTGCGCGCGGACGCGGGTGGCAGCCTGCCCGTGGGCACGGAGCTCCCGGACCTCGCGCGCGACCGGCTGGAGCTGACGCGCGTCCTCGCCGGCAAGCGCGCCGCCAGCCAGGTGCTCTTCACCGGCTCAGACGGGCTGCTCTACAAGACGGGCTACGCCCCCGTGGTCCAGGACGGCCAGGTGGTGGGCGCCATCGGCGTGGAGGGCAGCGCGGCCTTCTTCGGACCGCTGCGGCGGCTGTGGCGCACCTTCGTCATGGCCAGCGCCGTGGCGCTCGTGGCGCTCGCCATCATCGCCGTCATCACCGCCCGGGGACTGGCCCGGCCACTGCGGCGGTTGATGGACTCCGCGCTGAGAATCGGCCGGGGGGACCTGACCACGCCCGTGCCACCGGAGCCCACCCGCGAAATCGGCGTGCTCGCGCGCGAGCTGGAGGTCATGCGCGGCGCGCTGGAGAGCCGGGACCGCCAACTCAAGCTCATGCTCGCGGGCGTGGCCCACGAGGTGCGCAACCCGCTGGGCGGCATCGCGCTCTTCTCCGGCCTCCTACAGGAAGACCTGCGCGCGGGCGCCCACGCGGACGCGACCAGCCACGTGGACCGCATCCAGCGCGAGGTCGCCTACCTCCAACGCATCGTCGACGACTTCCTCGCCTTCGCCCGCGAACAGCCGCTGGCGCGCGCGCCCATGGAAGCGCCCGACCTCGTCTCCAACGCGTGCGAGCTGCTCTCCGCGGAGGCGTACAACAAGGGCGTGGCCCTGGACGTGGCGGCCTCGCCCGCGCACCTGGAGGCGGATGGCAGCCTGCTGACCGCCGCGCTCGTGAACCTGGTGAAGAACGCCGTGCAGGCCGCGCCCGCCGGAAGCCACGTGCGGATCCGCGGCGAGCTGCGCGACGGGCGCTATGCCATCGACGTCCAGGACTCGGGCCCGGGCGTGCCCGAAGCCGAGCGCGAGCGCATCTTCGAGCCCTTCTTCACCACCCGCGAGCAGGGCACCGGCCTGGGCCTGCCGCTCGCACGGAAGATCGTCCGCGCCCACGGCGGTGAGCTCTCCCTGCGCTCCACGCCCGGCGAGACCGTCTTCACGCTCACGCTGCCTTGCCCTGCCCCCGGAGCTGTGGCGGCACCGGAGTACTGACGGACTCCGCCTCCTGGACGTCGAACTGCAGCGCCATCTGCCCCACCTCTCCAGAGACGACCTGCAGCGTCCGCGTGGCCTCCTGCGTGGAGGACAGCCGGTGCAGGGTGCCGTCCATCAGCTGCGACAGGTCCGCGATGGCGGTGGTGATCTGCGAGAAGGCGGCGTTCTGCTGCGTCACCGCGTTGGCGATCTTCCGCGCCGCCTCGGAGCTCTCCTGCGAGCTGTGCGACAGCGCGCGCAGGGACTCGCCGGAGGCGCGCATCTGGTCCAACCCGGCGGCCACCTGACGGCCGCCCTGCTCGCTCATGGACGCCGCGTCGCGGATGCCCTGGCTGATTTCCGCGAGGATGTTGCGGATGCGCCGGGTGGCCTGGACGGACTGGTCCGACAGCCCGCGGATCTCCTTCGCAACCACCGCGAAGCCCCGCCCCGCCTCGCCCGAGCGCGCCGCCTCGATGGCCGCGTTGACGGCGAGCAGGTGGGACTGGTCCGCCAGGTCCTTCACCGCGCCGGTGATTTCTCCAATCTGCACCGTGCTCTCTTCCAGACGCGACAGCCGCTGCTGGATGCCGGACACCGCGCTCCGGATGGCCGACAGTCCCTCCAGGCTCAGGACCACCGCGGCCTCGCCCTGCTGCCCCATGGTCTCCGCGCGGCGGGCCACGCGCAGGACCTCCTCCGCGGAGTCGGCGGCGATGCGCGACGCCCGCCGCAGTTCTTCCGAAGTCACCTGCGCCTCGTGCAGCGCCGCTGCCTGCCGGGTGAGGCCCTGCTGCTGCTCTTCGCTCGACACGCGCAGCTCCGTTCCCGCCTGGCCCAGCCGCTGCGCGGAGGTCTGGAGCAGCCGGGGAAACCTCCGCAGCCGGGACAGCGCCCCGTTCATCCCCGACGCCAGGTCGCCCATTTCATCCGTGGACACCCAGCGCGGTGAGCGGATCCGCCCGGACGCCAGTCCGGAGATGGCCCCGTGCACCGCGCCCGCGCTCGTCGCCTGCCGCCTCGCCAGCATCCACGTGGTGAAGGCCGGCAGCACGAACACCAGGGCGCCCACCCAGGGAAGCGCGAAGCCCAGGTCCGCGAACAGCGAGCTGCCCACGTCATCCAACCGCGACGCGGCCTGCCACGCGCCATCCGCCAGCAGCGCCTCCTTCAACTGGGCGCGCACCCCGAGCAGCTTCACCCCCACCACACACGAGCTCAGCACCACCGTGGCGAAGATGGTGGACAGGAACGTGAGCGGTAGGAACCACGACTGCCGCGGCCAGAAGAGGCCCGAGCCCGAGGGCGCCGTCTCCGGATGCGCGTCCTGTTCGCGCAGCGCCCACGGCAGCACCAGCCGCTCCAGCCCCAGCGCGATGGGGAACGCCACCACCACGCCGAAGCAGAACGCGATGAGCGTGCCCAGCCCCAGCCGGAACCAGTCCTTGCCGAACCACAGACACACCGGGAGGCTGAAGAAGAAGCCGCCCAGCGTCCACGCCGCGCAGGTGGTGAAGACCATGGAGCGCCAGGGCAGCTCCAGCACGCGCCGCAGCCGGTCTCCCGGTCCGTCCCCATGGCGACGCCGCAAGGCCCGGCTCGCCAGCCACCGCAGCGTCACGTAGGGGTGCAGCAGCCCGAACACGAGCACGATGAACGGCAGGACCGTGGCGGTGACGAGCAGCCCCTCCTGGCTCGACAGCCCCATCGCCATCGCGATGAGGTAGGCACAGACGATGGAGGGCGGCAGGACCCACCGCAGGAACAACCACATCCCACGCCAGGCCAGCTCCCGGATGTCTTCTGTTTCATTCATGTGCGTACGCCCCCCCCGTCCGGTCCAGCGGAAGGCCGGACCGGCGTGCATCGCGACTGCGTCGTCACCACCGATGAAACGGCTGCTTCAACCCGCGCGGGGGCTCACGCCTCGCAGCAGGACTCGAACACGCGAGCCAGCAACATCAGGGACCGGTGCGCCGCGACCTCCACGCGCACCGGCTCTCCCGCCGTGACGTCCGTGGACAGCTTGATGATCTCCAGCGCCTCGTCCGGGTGCGCGTCGTCGTAGCGGGCATGTGCCCGGAGCCAGCGCAGCGCGTTCGCGTCCACGCGCACGCCGTCCCGGGCATACGCGGTGAAGGGCTCCACCACGGCGCGCGTCCAGACGCCTGTCACACCCTCGATGGCCCAGTTGGACGCGGCGATGCCCTCCGCCAGCGTCCCACCGAGGCAGGTGGCCAGCAGGTGCTGGTGGAGCGCCCGGACGTCCGGCGTCAGCGGCGTCTCGAAGGCCCTGGGGGCGTCCACGCCCGACGCCTGCATCCAATCAATCCACCACTCGGCGTGACGGGCCTCCACGCCCAGGTTCTGCAAGAGCCAGCGGCGGATGCTCGCGTCGCCCGGGCGTACGCCGTAGGTCGTCTTCGCCAGGGACAGCCCCATGTACTTGGGGAAGTTCTCGACGATGGGGAAGCAGCGCTCCAGGAACCGCTGCCAGGCGCGCAGGGGCGGATGCCGTCCCTCCGCCGTCTCCCGGAACAGCGTGGGCGCGCAGGCCGCGTCCCACGCGGGCTTGAGCGCCCCCAGCATCGTCTCCATCCAGGGAGGGTGCGGCGTGCGCTTCAAGGCGGCGGGCTGATAACGCCGGAAGACCTCCTCCTGCCTCATTGACGAAACAGGAAATCCCTCCACGGCGGTGCCCTGGGACACTGCGACCGGAGACGACATGAGACCTGCTCCTGCTCCCGGGTGGACGACAAGCCGTCATGGCCGCCCCCCTCCACCCTGAGCACCGGCAGGGTGACGGGATGTCTGTGTTTCATCCAGTGCCCCCTGAAAAATGAAGCGAGCCTCAAGCCTTAATTTGTCTCAAATCTCGCGGTTTACATTCCCCGCATTCAGGATTTCAGGCCTTGGACGTTCATCCAATAGACACTCCCAGTTTTTGGTCAATCAAGACCCGGAGTGAACGAGTGTGCGGGCCTTGAGCAGCATGCGGCGCAGCGGCGCTTCATCCGCGCGCGTCAGCGCTTCGTCCCAGCCCAGCCACTGGATGCCGAACGACTCCGCCGGATCATGCGCAAGCGCCTCCGGGTCTTCCGCCACCACCAGGTAGCGGACATCCAGGTGGCAGTGCTCCGGCTCGTCCTTGCGCGCGGGGATGACGTGCACGTCCACGTCCAGCGGGCGCGGCGCGGTGGGATGCAGGTGCACCTGGCAGCCGGTCTCCTCGCGGGCTTCGCGCAGCGCGGTGGCCTGCATGTCGCCTCCGTCCGTGGCCTCCGCGTGGCCCCCCGGCTGCAACCAGCGCTTGAGCTTCGCGTGGTGCAGCATCGCCACCCGTTCGCCCGCCGCGTCCACCACCACCACGCTGCCGGTGAAGTGCGCCTCCGCCTGCGAGCGGGAGAAGGGCTCCTTCAGCGACGTGGCGAAGTGGCGCATGCGCGAAAGGTCCTCGCGCTCCTTGTCGTCGGAGGGGACGTGGCGCGCGAGCAGTTCAATGAGGGCAGCGGAGACGGGAGCCATGCGCCGGATAGACACCCACCCGGCCCGTGACGCCAGCCCTTTCACGGCGGGCCCCACCTCCACCCCGGCGGGTCCGGTGTAGGGTGGCCTGGCGTGTGCACTCCGCCGCCGTCCCACCGGTGGCACCCCACCCTTCCCTTCCGAGCAGGCGCATGGCCCGCATCCTCGTCATCGACGACCACGACACCCTCCGCGAGGGCATGACCGTCACCCTCACCCGCTCCGGCCACACCGTGTCCGCGGTGAGGAGCGGGGCGGACGGGCTCGCCGCGTACAAGAAGGGCCCCTTCGACCTGGTCGTCACGGACCTGAAGATGGACGGCATGGACGGCATCGCCGTGACGCGCGCGCTCAAGCAGGCGGACCCTGGCGCCGTCGTCATGGTGGTGACGGCGTTCGGCACCATCGAGACCGCCGTGCAGGCCATGCAGGAGGGCGCCTACGACTTCATCACCAAGCCCTTCCCGCCGGAGGTGCTGCGCGCCAAGGTGGACAAGGGCCTGGAGCTGTCCGCCACGCGCCGCCAGGTGGAGCGCCTCACCGCCCGCACGGACGCGCACGACGCCGACGCCGCCCTCACCCACCGCGACCTGGTGGGCGACAGCGAGCCCCTGCAGAAGCTGCTCACCCAGGTGCGCAAGGTGGCCGCGAGCGACGCCACCGTGCTGGTGCGCGGCGAGAGCGGCACCGGCAAGGAGCTGGTCGCGCGGATGATCCACCAGCGCTCGCCTCGCAAGGACGGCCCCTTCGTCGTGGTGCACTGCGCGGCCCTGGCGGAGACGCTGCTGGAGAGCGAGCTGTTCGGCCACGAGCGCGGCTCGTTCACCGGCGCGGTGAAGCGCAAGCTGGGCCGCTTCGAGCTGGCCGACGGAGGCACCCTCTTCCTGGACGAGATTGGAGAGATTCCCGCCTCCGTGCAGACCAAGCTCCTGCGCGTGCTCCAGGAGAAGGAGCTGCAGCGCGTGGGCGGAGAAGAGACGCTCAAGGTGGACGTGCGCGTGGTGAGCGCCACGCACCGCGACCTCCAGGCGGAGGTGAAGGCGGGCCGCTTCCGCGAGGACCTCTACTACCGGCTGCACATCGTCCCGCTCACCCTGCCGCCCCTGCGCGAGCGCCCCGAGGACCTGCCCGCGCTCGCCCGCCACTTCGTCGCCAAGCACGCGCCCCGGGTCAACCGGAGGGTCACCGGTATCGACGACGCCGCGCTGCACGCGCTCACCCGCCACGCGTGGCCCGGCAACGTGCGCGAGCTGGAGAACGTGATGGAGCAGGCGCTCGTCTTCGCCGAGGGCGAAACGCTCACCCCGCAGGATCTACCCTCGCACCTGGCCGGCCAGACGCCGCGCATGGACGCGGGGCTGCCCGTGCCCCAGGGGGACCGCCCCCTGCCGGACATCCTGGAGGACCTGGAGCGCCAGCTCATCGCCCGCGCCTACGAGAAGGCCGGCGGCGTGAAGACGGAGACCGCCCGTCTGCTGGGCATCAAGACCTCCGCGCTCTACTACAAGCTGGAGAAGTACGGCTTCCTGCCGCGCGGCGAACGCCCCGAGGAGGCCTCGTAGGCAAAGGAGCGGTGCCCGTGCCTTGGGGGCCTCGGAAATCCGTCACCCGCGCCCCGGCCCCATGACCTGTCTCTTGTACACATCTGACGCTGCCGACGATCTTACGCGT
>NZ_RAWF01000157.1:0-24187 GCF_003612075.1 Corallococcus sp. CA041A | reverse complement strand
GGGGTTCGCGGGGGTGGCGCTGCTCAACCTGGGCGGTGACATGAGCGGCGGAGGCGTGGCGGCGCTGGCGGTGGTGGTGGCGCCGGCGGCGTGGGCCTTCGGGTCGGTGTGGAGCCGGCGGTTGCCGATGCCCGCGGGGTTGATGACGCCAGCGACACAGATGTTGAGCGCGGGCGTGATGATGATGGCACTGAGCCTCGCGTTGGGGGAGCGGATGGCGGACGCGGTGCCCCCGCGAGCGATGGTGTCGTTCGTGTATCTGGTGGTGTTCGGTTCGCTGGTGGCGTTCAGCGCGTATGGCTATCTGCTGAAGCACGCGAGGCCGGCGCTCGCGACGAGCTATGCGTACGTGAACCCGGCGGTGGCGGTGTTGCTGGGCGTGGTGTTCGCGGGAGAGACGCTGGGCCCCATGACCTGGGGCGCGATGAGCGCCATCCTGGTCGCGGTGATGCTGCTGGCCCGCGGGAAGCGGTGAGCCGGTTCAGCGCCCACAGCGGCTGATCTTGGAGATGCACATCGTCAGGGCATTGGCGAAGCCGTGGGCGTAACAGCTCTCGTGCCAGGACTGGGCGATGAGCGGATCATTGACCTGGGTGGGCACGCGGGTCATCTGGAAGAACGAGCGGAGCTCGCCGCCGTGGAGTTGGGGACCGTTGCGGTCCTCGTAGTTGCGGGCGTAGTTCTCGAAGGTGATGCGGTCCGCTCCGCTCTCCGCGACCACTCCGCCCCAGTGATACTCCCACACCGGTTCGCAGTAGACAGGAGGAGGAACGAGCGCCACCGGGCGGGGAGCCACCTCGTCCCGCATCCGCATCCAGTTGCGGTTCTGGGCATCCTGATAGCGCTCCATCGCGCCCACGGAGTACGTCTGGAACGCATCGCCCACCCGCGGGTCCGCATAGGCATTGAGGCCCAGCCGGAAGAGGACCTGCTCGTAACGTGTGCGGAGCGTGAGCCCGTTGAGGGTGACGCCGTTGAGCGTCATCGCGGCATTGGCGCGGACCCGGTTCACCAGCCGGCCATAGTTGCGGCCAATGGGGCCGTTGAAGCCCGCGAGCGCCGCCATCTGGGCCACAGGGGTATTGGCGCCCGCCAGCGCGTTCTGCAATCCGACCTGGTAATCGTTGACCGCGCGTTGCCGGGCCGCGGCGGCGTTGGGGCCCTCTGCCTGTCCATGGAAGAGGAACGTGGTGAGGAGCTCCGCCAGCCGGAAGGGGATGTCGCCATGGGCCGGGAAGGCAGGGGCCCATCCTCCGAGCTGCCAGCGCGGTAGATTGAGGAAGAGCTGATTGCCGGACTGCGTGAGCCTCACGGTGCGCTGCGAGTCCTGCTGCTCCCCCATGACCTTGCCGGAGATTTCGTTGCAGTTCTGCGACACGGCGGGCTCGAACTGGCCACCCTCGGACATCGCCACCTGGAACAGCCGCTTGGGTCCCGGGCCGCTCAGGAAGGGCAGACAGCCGGGCTGCGCGGGCGGGCCGATTTCAAGGTAGCGAGGCCCGGGGACCTTGGCGATCCGGTAGCTGGAGCCCGCGGACTTCAACGCGCGGTTGCACCGGGTGATGGCGCTGTCCGTGGCGAAGAAGTGCTTGGCCTGCTCGTGGTGGGGATCGGTGTCCTCGATGGCGAGTTCGTTGTCATCCGAAACCCGGAGCGCGATCTGGTTGTGCGCCCGCACCATGACGTTCACCGTCCCAGCGTCGACGAGGAAGCTGTCCCCGTGCGTCTTCGGGTAGGGGTGGGGCCGCACTCCATCCCGCTGGGTCTCGAAGGTGGCGTTGTGGAGGTTGACGTCCTGGGCGACGAACTGGGCGTTCTGGATGACGTGGTACGCCTGAAGCGCGGGAGTGGGACAAGTCCCCGCCCAGGAAGCCGCGAAGTGCGCACGCCCACCCGAAAGGGCCTGTGCGGCCAGGGCCTCGGCCTCTGCTTCGAGGGCCTCATCCACGAGCAGCCCGGTCCCGCCGTTCCCATGAGGGACGCGTCCCGAGCGCTGTTGCAGCACATGCACCAGTTCATGCGCGAGGATCCGGGTCCCGCGAGCCAGGTCGAGCTCCAGCGCACCCGGAGCGAAGAGGATCTGCTCTCCCCAGCACAAGGCCTCGGCCCCCAGCCTCGCGACCAGGGGATGCTCGTGCAGGCGCACAGCGCTCAGGTCGGCCCCGAAGGCGCGCTCGAACCGGACACGCAACCGCCATGGGAGTGCCTGGCCCCGAGCGCAGGCCTGCGCCAGGAGCGAGGGGGTGATCCAACGGTGCCGAGCATCCAATGTCCGTGCTCCCAATGTATCGGTGCGTGTCCCGTGAAGGGTCTATTAGACCAGGGCTCCCCCGCACACGCGAGCCGCTGAAGACATCGCCAGAGGAGGCAATAGAGTCCGGCACGTGCGTCCCGTGACGAATCTCTGGATTGTCTGCGTCCTGCTGACGGCGTGTTCTGGCGGTTCCCGGCATTCCCGGCACGGAGAACTGGGATTCGTGGATTCGGAGACCGCTGGGAAGGCACGGCACGCGGCGTATGTGGCGGAGCAGGCCACAGCATCCGCAACCCGGGCCGCTGCGTCTCCCCTGCTCCGAGCCATTCCGGCAGCCGTGCTCGCGCTGATGCAGCAGGACCATGACGCGGATGAACTGGAGAAGCAGCTCGCCGACTGCGCGGTCCAGGCGGAGCAGTTGGGGAACGCGCGCTACTTCCACGGCCGACCTCCGACGCGCCAGGAGTGCGCCGAGGTGGTGGAGCAGGACCGCTGCGGCAAGCCTGTGACGCGGGCCATGTTCCTGGGCAGGCAGAAGCATGTCCTCGCCCTTCACTGCGCTGAAGAGGTTTTGAAGGAGCTGTGGCCCGCGCCCTTCAGCATCGAGCAGCGCTACCGCTTCTACCCGAACGCCCGCTTCCTGGAGACCATCAGCCGGAGAAGGAAGCGCGACTCATCGCCGACGGATGCACCGAGGAACTCCGGGGGACCATCAAGCCGGACATCGTCCTGCACGGAGACCGCAACCTGCTTGAGGCCGCGCTCACCCTGGACTTCAAGTTCCCCTGCCCTGGCACCAACCAGCCCCAATGGACGCCGTATGGGCCGAGCAGTCCGTACTTCGGCCAGAACCAGGGGCAAGTCTACAAGACCGCCCTGGGCGGACAGGCCCTGCTCATCTCGCCAAGATTTGGAGTGAGGACGCCATGAGAGACGCCTTTCCCACCATCCGGCTTCAAGGCAGAGGCGGCTGGGTCGCGGGACGCGACGGAATCGTCATCTCCTTCTTCTTCCACGACCATCCTGAGGCCTTTGCCCACGCCGTCTGGCGCGCCCTTCAGGCCTATCTTCAGGCCATCCCTCCTGGGTCGCTGGGCTGGTATCCGTCCGAGGAAGGAGAACTGGAGCCGCTCGACGAGAAGGGATGGGAACACATCCGGACGTATCTTCTGGACCCGCCCTGGAAGGGCGTCTGGACCATTGAGCTGATGGAGAGCCCGAGCGAGGCCGGCAACTACCACTTCGAGTATTACGCGCGCCGCCTCGGGGATCCCATCCTTGAGGACCCCATCAGCTCGGTATCGTTCACGTTCCCGACCGAATACCTCAAGGAGCACGGAGCTTCACACCTTCAAACCCTTGCGCTCCAACTGGGTCATGAGCTGCCTTTCAACTTCGGCTACGCCAGCTTCGCGATCGTCTCCCCCCAAGGTTTGTTCAGCTCAGGCGACTGGAAGCTCACCGAAGCGCTCCTCGCCCGGTATCCGGGACTGGACGCCTACAACAACAGGGAGCTCAGCGCCGTCATCGGCACGCACGCCCTGGCCCCCGCCTGGCTCACGTTCCTCGGCCAGCCCCTGCTGGGACAGCTGGGCGGCATCGACGCGCTCCGGAACGCGCTCCCCTTCCCGGAGGTCTCCCTGCTCCCCATGGACGGTGACCGCGTCCTCGTCACCCTGGACGAATGGCCAGACCCCATCGACACACAGACGAAAGCCATCCCCCCCCAGTACCGCGCACTGGCCCAGCTGATGGAGCCCTTCCTCTTCCAATACAAAGGCGAAGAGCTCCTTCCCTTCCAACACGACACGAACCAGTGGCTCCGCCGGTTCCTCTAACCCTGCGGCCAGGGCGACAGCTTCTCCACCTCGTACCGCCCCAGCAGCGCATGCGTCGCGCGCGCCGCCTCTTCCACCTCCACGCGGGACAGCCCCCGCGGCAGTGACGGAATCAGCGTCGGGAACGGCTGGTCGAAGACGAGCAGGTTCTCCATCTCCAGCGGATCCGTCTCCAGGTCATAGAGCTCCCACTGGTCCGCGTGCTCTCCGGATGGGTCAAACGTCCTCGCCAGCTTCCAGCGGGGCGTGCGTACGCAGCGGACGTGGTTGGGCTGGCACACCGCTCCAGGCTTCAACCCGGGCACCTTGCCCTGCTCCCTCAGCCGCTCCACCGCTCGCGTGTACACGGTGAACAGCGCGTCATCATGCATCTGGTGCGGGTCTCCCGTGCGCGGCAGCGGCTCCGTGATTTCGTCGTCCGTGATGAAGAGGACGCCTTCTCGCGGCGTGCCGTTGGGCTCCATCACCGTGGAGGACTCTCCCCTCGCCAGCGGGCTCAGGTCCGCGCCCACGAACGGCGGCACCGGACGGTGGAGCCTCAGGTCCGTGCGGATCGCCGCCTGCTCCTCGCGGGTAATCCCCGCCAGCCCCAGCACCGTGGGCACGATGTCCGCGTGGCTCGTCAGCGCGTCGATGTATCGCGTCTTCTGCTCCTCGGAGAACTGCACCACCAGCGGCACGTGCAGCGCCTCCTGGTAGGACGTGTGCCACTTCTCCATCAGGTAGCCGTGCGCCGCGCCGTACTCGCCGTGGTCGGAGAGGAACACCACCACCGTGTTCTCCCGAAGCCCCGTCTCGTCCAGCGTCCGCAGCACCCGCTCGATGTGCCCGTCCACCAGGTGGATGAGCCACGCGTAGTACTGCTGGAAGCGCAGCGCCGCCTTCTCCGGGTCGTGCGTCAGCTGGAACGGGATGCCCGCGTTCAACGTCACCGTCACCGGGTCGATGTTCTCGTTCGCCTGGTGCATCGTCAGGCCCGTCTTCGACGACAGCGCGAGCCCCACCTTGTACGCATAGTCCCGCTGGCAGGCCGGCTTGTTCTCCAACGTGTCGTGCAGGTTCGACGGCACGCTCGCGTTGTCCTGCGGGAACCCCAGCGGGTTCAGCGGCACCGTGAACGTCCCCCCCGTGGGCGCCACCGACCGTCCCCCCGTAGGCACCATCAACGGCCCCACCTTGGGCCCCGCCGGATCCAACTGCCGCGGCAGGATGGGATACGTCGCGATGTCGTGCGGATTGGTGAACGACGCCACCGCCAGCCACGGCTGGGGCTCGCTCCCCGGCGCGGCGGCCCGGGGCGCCTCGTACGACTGCTCCGCCAGCGCCCGGTTGTACGGCTCACCCAATGCCATCCGCCGCAGGAAGCCGCACGCCAGGTCCGCGAAGCCTTCGTCACGGAACGCGCCCAGGTTGTTGATGGAGGCCCCGTGCGGCTCCGGATACGACAACTCCCAGTCGTCAAAGCCATACTGTTTCAGCGAGTGGTCCGGAGGATTGCTCACATGCCACTTGCCGAAATAGTGCGTGTGGTAGCCCGCCTTCTGGAACCAGTGCCCCAGCGTCGGAATCCCATCCGCTGACAGCCACGGGAAGGCCGCCGCGTCACCGCTCTTGAACAGGCCGTCCGTCTGCGTGACGCCCGTGCGCGTGCCGTACTGCCCCGTGTAGATGACCGCGCGGCTGGGAGTGCACGCCGACGCCGCGATGGTGTGGTTGCGGAACACCGCCGCGTTCTTCCGCAGCGCCGCGAAGCCGGGGAAGAACTTCCGGAACGGGTTGTCCTCCCCTCCCTCGTCCACGAAGCCCAGGATGTCCTTGATGGCCGGCAGGAAGCCGCCATCAGGCCCATAGGCGAACGGGGGGAACTGGAGCTGATCGACCGTCAGGATGAGGATGTTGGGCCGCGAGGGAGTGGACATGCCCCGTCCCTGAGCACGCGCCATACCAACGGCCTTCCCAGAGACACCGGCCCCACGCCCCGCGTCCCCGGGGAACGCAAGCAGCCCTCCGCCGCGTCCCCACCCGACGCGGAAGGTTCAGCTCGGCGTGCGCGAGGACTCCGTCGGCGTCGCCGCCTGGGCCTCCGTGCGCCGGGGCAGCCAGACGTTGAAGGTGGAGCCCTGGCCCACCGTGCCCGTGGACTCCGCCCAGATGCGGCCGCCGTGCTGCTCCACGATGCCCTGGCTGATGGTGAGCCCCAGCCCCAGCCCGCCGTACTTGCTGCCGTGCGCGCGGCCGAAGCGCTCGAAGATGAGGCGCTGTTTCTCGCTGGGGATGCCCACGCCCTGGTCCTTCACGGACAGGTGCACGCCGCTGTCGCCCTCCACCGCCAGGCGCACCAGCACCTGGCCGCCTTCGGGCGAGTAGCGGATGGCGTTGGACAAGAGGTTCGTCAGCACCTGGTCCAACCGCCCCCGGTCCCACGTGCCCTCCAGGCGCTCGGGGACCTCCACCTTCAGCTCGTGCGTCTGGGACAGCACCGCCATGCGGTCCCGCGTCTCCAGCACCAGCTGCGACAAATCAAACGGCTCCAGCTCCAATGACAGCCGCCCCGCCTGCAACCGGCTGATGTCCAGCAGGTCCTCCACCAGCTTCGCCATGCGGTCGATCTGCCGGTTGATGATCTGCAGCGACTTGCCGGGGCCGGCCTCCGTCTGCCCGCCCAGCTTGAGCAGCGCCAGGTGCGCGTGGCCCTTCGCCGCGGCCAGCGGCGTGCGCAATTCGTGGCTCGCGGCGGCGAGGAACGCGTCCTTCGCCTCGCTCGCCAGCCGCAGCGCCGTCTCCGCGCGCTGGCGCTCGGTGATGTCGCGCGCCACGGAGATGAAGCGGCCGGGGCCCTCCCCTTCCGCCACGTACTGGAGCACCACCTCCACCGGCACCTCCGAGCCGTCGCGGCGGCGGTGGTTGGTGGAATACGTCTGCGACGGCAGCGTGCCGGACATCAGCGGCGCCAGCAGCTTGCGGAAGCCCGTCTCGTCGAAGGCGCTCTCCACCTCCAGCACCGACATGCCCACCAGCTCCTCCACGGAGGAGGACAGCTGCTTGGCCGCGCCCGCGTTCGCGTACGCGAGCGTGAGCGAGTCCGGGGTGAACATCAGGACGCAGTCCAGCGTGGCGTCCAGCGTCGTCTTGAAGCGCCCCAGCGCCTCCTCCGCGCGCCGCTTGTCGTCGATGTCCGTGGCGATGGCCAGCCAGCCCACCAGCTGCCCGTGCTCGTCGCGCTCCGGCACCGCGCGCGCCAGGTGCCAGCGGTAGACGCCGTCCTTGCGACGCAGCCGGAACTCCTGCGTGCTGCTCTGCACCTGCACCACCCCGTCGCTCCACACGCCGCGCATCCGCTCGCGGTCCGCCGGGTGCACGTCCAGGAGGAACGAGGAGAGCGACAGCTCATACCCCTCGTGGTGGCCGGTGTAGTCCCGCCAGGCGCGGTTGGCGTACGTCAGCGCCCCATCCGCGCGAGCCGCCCACATGGGCTCCGGCAGGGACTCCGTGAGCCGCCGGTAGCGCAGCGCGCTCTGGCGCTCCAGGGCCTCGCGGTCGCGCTGGCGCAGGAGGGCCGCCTGGCGCTGGAGCTGCTGCTCCTTGAGGAACAGGTCCACGAAGACGCTGACCTTCGAGCGGAGGATTTCCGGGTCGAAGGGCTTGAGCAGGTAGTCCACCGCGCCGTGCGCGTAGCCCTTGAAGACATGCGCCGCGTCACGGCTGAGCGCGGTGAGGAAGATGATGGGGATGGTGCGCGTGCGCTCGCGCTGCTTGATGAGCGCCGCGGTCTGGAACCCGTCCAGCCCCGGCATCTGCACGTCCATCAGGATGACCGCGAAGTCGCGCTGCAACAGCTGCTTGAGCGCCTCCTCGCCGCTGGTCGCCTTCACCAGGTCCTGGCCCAACGGCTCGAGGATGGCTTCCAGCGCCAGCAGGTTGGCCGGATGGTCGTCCACCATCAGGATGGCCGCGCGCGGGGTGGCGGCGGCTTCCTGGGGACGTTCCGGAGTGTGCTCTGTGGAGTTCATGTGCGCAGCGGGGGAGCGCGTGGGTCAGGGGACCCGATACACGGCGAACAAGGCTAGGGCTGCCCCCTTCCAGACGGAAGTGCCAAGGGGGCTCAAGGATGGATCGTCCTCGTTGAGTATCAAGCACTCACCCACAGCCGGACCAGTTCCAACAGCTTATCGGTATCCACCGGCTTGGGCAGGTAGTCACTCGCGCCGGCCGCCATGCACTTCTCCCGGTCGTCCTTCAGCGCCTTCGCGGTGACGGCGATGATGGGGAGGCTGGCGTACTTGGGGTCCTTGCGGATGGCACGCATGGTTTCATAGCCATCCATCTCCGGCATCATCACGTCCATCAGCACGACATCCACGTCGGGGTGCTGACCGAGCATCTCAATGGCAGCCCGCCCGTTCTCCGCGAAGACCACCTGCATGCTGTGATTTTCCAGCACGCTGGTGAGCGCGAAGATGTTTCGCATGTCGTCATCCACCAGGAGCACCTTCTTGCCGGCCAGCGGTGCGTCCTGGTCGTTGCGCTGCGCCAGGGCCGCGCGCGCGCGCGCCGGGAGGTTCTCGTCCAGGCGGTGCAGGAAGAGCGCTGTGTCGCTGAGCAGCTGGTCGGGGCTCTTCGCGCCGCTCTTCAGGATGACGCTGCCGGTGTAGCGCCGCAGACGGGCCTCGTCCTTGGGCGTCAATTCACGGCCGGTGTAGACGACGATGGGCAGGTCGCGGAAGCGCTGCTGCGTCTTCACCTCCTCCACCAGCTTGATGCCGTCCATGTCGGGCAACAGGAGGTCGATGACGAGGCAGTCGTACTCGTTCTCCTCCAGCTTCGCGAGGGCCTCCTGGCCGGACGCTACCGCGGTGACGACGACGTCACCGCCGTCGCTGAGCAGCTGGGTGAGGCTGTTGCGCTGCACGTCATCGTCTTCGATGACGAGCAGGCGGCGCTCGCGGCGCTCCAGGAAGCGCGACAGCTGTCCGAAGACGCGCTCCAGCCCCTCCTTGCTCACGGGCTTGGTGAGGTAGCCGAACGCGCCCTGGGTGTTGCCCAGGTGCTTGTCCATCACGCTGATGATGTGGACGGGGATGTGGCGCGTGCGCGGGTTGCGCTTGAGGCGGTCCAGCACGCTCCAGCCGTCCACCACGGGCAGCTGGATGTCCAGGGTGATGGCGTCCGGCTGGTACTCGTGCGCCATGGACAGGCCGCTGTCACCGCGCGTGGCGACCAGGGCCTTGAAGCCCTTCTCGCGCGCCATCTGCACCATGATGCGGGCGAACTTCAGGTCGTCCTCGATGATGAGCAAGGTGCGGTCGCCCTCGCGGATGAGCTCGCGGTCGTCCTCCACCACGACGGGCGTGTGCGAGCCCTCCACCTGCGGGGGCAGCGCGGCGTCCAGCACATGGGCCTGCGGCTCGGCCACCGGGGACGGCGGCGCGAGCGGCGTCGTCGCCGTGACGATGCCGGACGTGGACGGGGGGGCGTGCGTCTCCGGCAGGGCTCCCAGCGCGCGACTGGCCTCGTCGTTGCCCTGCCCGCCCTCCTCGTCCGCGCCCTGGTACTCCGGCGGCAGGTAGAGGGTGAAGGTGCTGCCCTTGCCCGGCTCGCTCTCCAGGCGGATTTCGCCGCCCAGCAGCTTGGCGATTTCACGGCTGATGGACAGGCCCAGGCCGGTGCCGCCGTACTTGCGCGCGGTGGAGCCGTCCGCCTGCTGGAACGCCTCGAAGATGATGCGCTGCTTGTCCTTGGCGATGCCGATGCCGGTGTCCTTCACGGCGAAGGCCAGCACGTGGCGCGAGCGGCGCAGCGCCTCGTGGTCGAAGCGGATGCCCTTGTCCGCCAGGCGCACGGTGAGCTTCACGCCGCCCTCGTCGGTGAACTTGAAGGCGTTGGAGAGCAGGTTCTTGAGCACCTGCTGCAGCCGCTGCGGGTCCGTGCGCACGTGGCGCGGCGTGCCCGTCAGCACCTCCACCTGGAAGGTGAGGCCCTTCTGGTCCGCCACCGGGCGGAAGCTGCGGTCGATGAACTGGTTGAGCTCCGTGAGGACGATGTCCCGGGGCTCCACCTGCATCTTGCCCGCCTCCACCTTGGACAGGTCGAGGATCTCATTGATGAGGCTGAGCAGGTCCCCGCCGGACGCGTAGATGGTGTTCGCGTACTCCACCTGCTTGTTGGAGAGGTTCCCGTCCTTGTTGTCCGACAGGAGCTTCGCGAGGATGAGCAGCGAGTTGAGCGGCGTGCGCAGCTCGTGGCTCATGTTGGCCAGGAACTCGCTCTTGTACTTGGAGATGATGGTGAGCTGCTCCGCCTTCTCCTCCAGGCTGACGCGCGCCAGCTCCACCTCGCGGTTCTTCTCCTCCACGCGGGTGTTCTGGTCCGCCAGCTCCTTCGCCTTGTCCTCCAGCTCGATGTTGGTGCGCTTCAACTCATCCTGCTGCTGGGTGAGCTCGCGCGACTGGCTCTGGAGCTCCTGGGTCAGGCGCTGCGACTCGGAGAGCAGGGTCTCCGTGCGCATGTTCGCCATGATCATGTTGAGCACCACGCCGATGCTCTCCGTCAGCTGATCCAGGAAGATTTGGTGGATGGCGCTGAACGGGTGGAACGAGGCCAGCTCGATGACGGCCTTCACCTCGCCCTCGAAGAGGACGGGCAGGACGATGATGTTGAGCGGCGCGGACTCACCCAGCCCTGAAGAGATGGTGATGTAGTCCGACGGCACGCGCGTCAGCAGGATGGTCTTCTTCTCCAGCGCGCACTGGCCGACCAGTCCCTCGCCCAGGCGGAAGCGGTTCGCCAGGTGCTTGCGCTCCCGGTACGCGTAGGTGCTGGTGAGCTTGAGGGACGGCATGCCTCCCTCGGGGTCGGAGAGGAAGAAGGCGCCGTGGTGCGCGGACACCAGCGGGGTCAGCTCGCTCATGATGAGACGGCTGACGGCGTCCAGGGACTTCTGGCCCTGCATCATGCCGCTGAACTTCGCCAGGTTCGTCTTGAGCCAGTCCTGCTCCTGGTTCTTCTGCGTCGTCTCACGCAGGTTGACGATCATCTGGTTGATGTTGTCCTTCAGCGCCGCGACCTCGCCTTCGGCGACGACCGTGATGCTGCGGGTCAGGTCGCCCTTGGTCACGGCGGTGGCCACGTCGGAGATGGCGCGCAGCTGGCTGGTGAGCGTACCGGCCAGCTGGTTCACGTTGTCCGTCAGCTGCCGCCACGTGCCGCGAGCGCCGGGCACGCGGGCCTGGCCGCCCAGCTTTCCTTCGATACCCACCTCGCGGGCCACCGTGGAGACCTGCTCCGCGAAGGTGCCCAGCGTGTCGGTCATGTTGTTGATGGTGTCCGCGAGCGCCGCCACCTCGCCCTTCGCGTCCACGATGAGCTTCTGGGTCAGGTCGCCGTTGGCCACCGCCGTCACCACGCGCACGATGCCGCGCACCTGGGTGGTGAGGTTGGACGCCATGAAGTTCACGTTGTCCGTGAGGTCCTTCCACGTGCCGGCCACACCGGGCACGCGGGCCTGGCCGCCCAGCTTCCCTTCCACGCCCACCTCGCGGGCCACCGAGGACACCTGCTCCGCGAAGATGCCCAGCGTGTCGGTCATGTTGTTGATGGTCTCCGCCAGGGCGGCCACTTCGCCCTTCGCGTCCACCACCAGCTTCTGCTTGAGGTCGCCGTTGGCGACGGCGGTCACCACCTTCACGATGCCGCGCACCTGCGTGGTGAGGTTGCGGGCCATGAAGTTCACGTTGTCCGTGAGGTCCTTCCACGTGCCGGACACGCCCTTCACTTCCGCCTGACCGCCCAGCTTGCCTTCCGCGCCCACTTCACGCGCCACGCGGGTCACTTCGGAAGCGAAGCTGTTGAGCTGGTCCACCATCGTGTTGATGGTGTTCTTCAGCTCCAGGATTTCGCCCTTCGCGTCCACGGTGATCTTCTTGGACAGGTCACCGTTCGCGACGGCCGTGGTCACCAGCGCGATGTTGCGCACCTGGCTGGTGAGGTTGGACGCCATGCTGTTCACGTTGTCCGTGAGGTCCTTCCACGTGCCGGCGACTCCGGGCACCGCGGCCTGACCACCCAGCTTGCCGTCCGTACCCACTTCCTTCGCGACGCGGGTCACCTCGGAAGCGAAGGCGCGGAGCTGGTCCACCATCGTGTTGATGGTGCTCTTGAGCTCCAGGATTTCGCCCCTCGCCTCCACGGAGATCTTCTGCGACAGGTCGCCGTAGGCCACGGCCGTGGTGACCTTGGCGATGTTGCGCACCTGGTCCGTGAGGTTCGCGGCGAGGACGTTCACGTTGTCCGTGAGGTCCTTCCACACGCCCGCGACGCCGGGCACCGCGGCCTGGCCGCCCAGCTTGCCCTCCGTACCCACTTCCTTACCGACGCGCGTGACTTCCGAAGCGAACGCGCGGAGCTGGTCCACCATCGTGTTGATGGTGTTCTTCAGCTCCAACACCTCGCCCTTCACGCTCACGGTGATCTTCTGGGACAGGTCGCCGTTGGCCACCGCCGTGGTCACCTTGGCGATGTTTCGCACCTGGTCCGTGAGGTTGCCGGCGAGGACGTTCACGTTGTCCGTGAGGTCCTTCCACACGCCGGACACGCCCTTCACGTCGGCCTGACCGCCCAGCTTGCCTTCCGTACCGACTTCCTTCGCGACGCGCGTCACTTCCGCGGCGAACGCGCGGAGCTGGTCCACCATCGTGTTGATGGTGCTCTTGAGCTCCAGCACCTCACCCTTCGCGTCCACGGTGATCTTCTTGGACAGGTCGCCGTTCGCGACCGCCGTCGTCACCTCCGCGATGTTTCGCACCTGGGCCGTGAGGTTGTTGGCCAGCAGGTTCACGTTGTTCGTGAGGTCCTTCCACGTACCGGCGACACCCGGCACCTCCGCCTGGGCGCCCAGCTTGCCTTCCACGCCCACCGTGCGCGCGACGTCCGTCACCTGCTGCGCGAAGACGGACAGCGTCTGGGTCATGGCGTTGATGGTGTCCGCGAGCGCGGCGATTTCACCCTTGGCCTCCATCACCAGCTTCTGGGACAGGTCGCCGTCGGCCACCGCCGTCACCACCTTGACGATGCCGCGCACCTGGGTGGTGAGGTTGAAGGCCATGCTGTTCACGTTGTCCGTGAGGTCCTTCCACACGCCGGACACGCCCTTCACGTCGGCCTGACCACCCAGCTTGCCGTCCGTGCCCACTTCCTTCGCGACGCGCGTCACTTCCGAGGCGAACGCGCGGAGCTGGTCCACCATCGTGTTGATGGTGCTCTTGAGCTCCAGCACCTCGCCCTTCGCGTCGACGGTGATCTTCCGGGACAGGTCGCCCTTCGCGACCGCCGTCGTCACCTCGGCGATGTTACGGACTTGATCGGTGAGGTTGTTCGCCAACAGGTTCACGTTGTTGGTGAGGTCCTTCCACGTGCCCGCGACGCCCGGCACCACGGCCTGGGCGCCCAGCTTGCCTTCCACGCCCACCGTGCGCGCGACGTCCGTCACCTGCTGCGCGAAGATGGAGAGCGTCTGGGTCATCGCGTTGATGGTGTCCGCGAGCTCCGCCACCTCGCCCTTGGCCTCCATCTTCAGGCGCTGGGTGAGGTCGCCGTTCGCGACCGCGGTCACCACCTTGGCGATGCCTCGCACCTGGGTGGTGAGGTTGGACGCCATGAAGTTCACGTTGTCCGTGAGGTCCTTCCACGTACCGGACACGCCCTTCACTTCCGCCTGACCGCCCAGCTTGCCGTGCGTGCCGACTTCACGCGCCACGCGGGTCACTTCGGAGGCGAAGCTGTTCAGCTGGTCCACCATCGTGTTGATGGTGTTCTTCAGCTCGAGAATCTCTCCGCGCGCGTCGACGGTGATCTTCTTGGACAGGTCACCGGTGGCCACCGCCGTCGTCACCAGGGCGATGTTGCGCACCTGGGTGGTGAGGTTGGAGGCCATGCTGTTCACGTTGTCCGTGAGGTCCTTCCACGTGCCGCCGACTCCGGGCACCGCGGCCTGACCGCCCAGCTTGCCGTCCGTACCCACTTCCTTCGCGACACGGGTCACTTCCGCGGCGAACGCGCGGAGCTGGTCCACCATCGTGTTGATGGTGCTCTTGAGCTCCAGCACCTCGCCCTTCACGTCCACGGTGATCTTCCGCGACAGGTCACCATTGGCGACGGCGGTGGAGACCTCCGCGATGTTTCGCACCTGGCTGGTGAGGTTGGACGCCATCAGGTTCACGTTGTCCGTGAGGTCCTTCCACGTCCCCGCGGCGCCGGGCACCTGGGCCTGGGCGCCCAGCTTGCCCTCCACGCCCACCGTGCGCGCGACGCTGGTCACCTGCTGCGCGAACACGTTGAGCGTGTCCGTCATGTTGTTCAGCGTGGCGCCCAGCGCGGCGATTTCACCCTGCGACGGCACCATCAGCTTCTGGGTGAGGTCACCGTTGGCGACCGCCGTCACCACCTTCACGATGCCGCGCACCTGCGTCGTGAGGTTGGACGCCATGAAGTTCACGTTGTCCGTGAGGTCCTTCCACGTGCCGGACACGCCGGACACCGCGGCCTGACCGCCCAGCTTTCCTTCCGTACCCACTTCGCGCGCGACGCGGGTCACTTCGGAGGCGAAGCTGTTGAGCTGGTCCACCATCGTGTTGATGGTGCTCTTGAGCTCCAACACCTCGCCCTTCACGTCCACCGTGATCTTGCGGGACAGGTCGCCGCGGGCCACCGCCGTCGTCACTTCCGCGATGTTTCGCACCTGCGCGGTGAGGTTGCCGGCGAGGACGTTCACGTTGTCCGTGAGGTCCTTCCACACGCCGGACACGCCCTTCACGTCGGCCTGGCCGCCCAGCTTGCCTTCCGTACCGACTTCCTTCGCGACGCGCGTCACTTCGGCGGCGAAGCTGTTGAGCTGATCCACCATCGCGTTCACGGTGGTGCCGATGCGGAGGAACTCGCCCTTCACGGGCTGGCCGTCGATCTCCAGCGCCATCTTCTGGGTGAGGTCGCCTTCGGCCACCGCCACCAGCACGCGGGCGACTTCCGTGGTGGGCTGCACCAGGTCGCCGATGAGGGCGTTGATGGACTGGACGCTGGTGGCCCAGTCGCCGCGCACGTCGCCCAGGTTCACGCGCTCGCCCATGCGGCCTTCGCGGCCGACGACGCGCTCCACGCGGACGATCTCGTGGGTGAGCGTGGAGTTGAGCGTCACCACCGCGTTGAACGCGCGGGCAATCTCATCCATGACCACGTCCTGCGCGCCCGACGGCAGCCGCACGGAGAAGTCACCGCCCTGCACGGCCCGGAGCGCCGCCAGCAACTGCTGGAGCGGAGGAGGGCCACCGGGGCGCAGGCCGTCATCAGCGGCCGGGCGGCTGTTGCCGTTGCGGCTTCGCGAGGGAGCACGGCGGGCGGTCGCGGGCTCGGCACGCGTCGCCTCCACGTTGCTCAGCCGGTTGGCCGCGACGTTGCCCTGCGAGCGGGCGCCTGGAGGGCCAGCGTCCTGGCTTGCGGCGGTGGCGGCTGTCTTTCGGCCGTTGGCGCGCTTGCGGGGAGCGGAGGAGCTGGAAGCCTTGGTGTCGTCCACGAATGAAACCCCTGATCGGCGGAAGCGTTGCGACCGGTACTGCGAAACCGGCCCGCGATCCCAGGAACGTCCAATGAGTTCGCGGGTTTGTCGAATGTAAAGCTGGGGCGGAATGGCCCCAGCTGTCAGGCACTGAACGCCGTGCCTGGGCCTGAGCCCCACCAACCCCGAAAGCCCCGGGTCGCAGTCGCGGGCCCGAGGAGAAACCTCCCCATAACAGTTTCAGGGAGGCGAGGCGGTGCACGGGAAGCCGTCGCACCCCTGCACATACAACGCCCGCCCCGAGAGCCTCCGGGCAGGCGCGCGAGTGCGTGCGGGCATCACTTCGCGTGCTCCCGTGCGGACATCGAAGCGCAGCGAGCCCGGCCCCGATGCGTCCGGGGAAGCAGTGGCGCCACAGGCGAGCAGGACCTGATCCGCGGTGTCGAGCCACCACAGGAACTCCACGGCGCACGGGGCTTCCGCCCGCACCAGTTCCAGGGTGCGCGCGTCGTAGACGATGACGCCGCCGCCCCACTCCACCGCCGCGAGCACGCCGCCAGGACCGATGGACAGACGGCCTCCTGGACCCGGCACCTGCGCCTGGCCCAGCACCTTGCCGTCCGGCGCCACGGAGACGAGCTGCCCGGTGGCATCCAGCGCGAGGACTCCGCCCGCGTGGCCGATCAGCCATTCCGGTGGAGTGATGTCGCCCACCGGCAGCAGTGCGCCGTCCCGCTCCCGCAGCAGGTGACCTCCGGCGGCGGCCCACAGACGGCGTGCGCCGTCGAAGGCGAGCGCGGTGGTGCCGGGGATCTCCAGCCGGGAGTGTGAACCATCCTCGCCGCAGACCGCGACGACGCGGGGCCCGAACACCGCCGCGCGCGACGCGTCCGGCGCCACGGCCCAGCCCAGCCGCGTGACCCCTTCGAGCTGCCGCGCCAGACAGTCATTGAGTGCGCCCAGGTGCGCGTCTCCGGCGGGTGAGGCGATGAGGTACGGCAGGCTGGTGGTGGAGACGTAGAGCAGCAGGCCCAGTCCCGCGGCGATGACGAGCGTGAGCGGCCATGCACGGGCGCCCACGCTCCGCGCGAGGCGCGCGCTCTTGCGGCCCGCCGCCAGATGCCCTTCCCGTCCGCTCACGCACGCTCCTCCCGGGACCGGAGGACAGCACAGAAACGGGGCGGAGACTGCTCACCGCGACACGAATGCCCGCCTGCTGGACACCCCGGACGTGGCCCACGCCCTGCAATCCGTGGAGGGCATGCCTTTCTCATGGCGTTTCCGTCGGCGGATGCGGCTCGTGGGCCTCGGACTGTGCGGGGCAGGCCTCATGTTCATGGGGCTCCTGGCCGCGGTGGAGGGGATGTACCAGGTGTTGCTGCGAAGGCTTCCCGCGCTTCCCTCTCCGCCGGACGCCACCGGCCATCTGCCGGCGAACCTCGCCCGGGTGTACTGGAGCCTGTACGAGCCCGGGGGCTCGATGACGGTGAAGCCCGTGTGGCCCTGGACCGTCGCGTGGACCGTGACGCGCACCCTCGTGTCCAAACCGTCTCGGATGGATGTGCCTCCGGGATGGACGCTGGCGGACGCGATCGCCCGGCGTTGGCGCCCGGAGGGTTCGGAGCGCCTGCTGTTGCATGAGCGCTTGACGCTGGGCATCTGGCTCACGCGTCACTGGACGGCGGAGGAACTGCTGGCCTTCGAAGCGCGGCGGATGCCGCTGGGACATGGTCTTCGTGACCTGCCCGAAGCGGCCCGGCACTACCTGGGAAGGGGGGCTTCGGACCTCACGCTGGCGGAGGCGGCGCTGCTCGTGACGATGAATGATGATCCGCGGTGGCGGAAGCACCCCGAATGTTTCATCGACCGGCTTCAGCCGCGCAGGGATGGACGGCTTCGCCACATGCGCATGGCCGGCTTGATGACACCGGAAGAAGAAGCCGAAGCGCGTGCGCAGCCTGTCGTCCTGGCTATCGCGCCTCTCGCGCGGCACCCCTGCCCACCGCCCTGAGCGCGCAGGGAGCGCGTGCGTGCAAGCCCTGTCCCGCGTGCTTCGTCCCATGAATGACCTGCGAGCTGGCGGCCTGCCTTGTGCCGGCTGGTCCTGACGGGTTGCCCTGTCCGGTGAGCACACACCTTTACGCCTCAAGCGAGGGGAAAGGATTCCTGACATGCGACGCTCCATTGGCACCGCGGCACTGGCCTTCAGCTTCTTGCTCTCCACCAGCGCGCTCGCCCAGCAGGTAGGCGACGGTTCGAGCCCCGGGACGACCCCCGGCTCCTCGGGCGCTTCGCCAGAGATGATCAACAGCGGGCAGACAGGCACCGCTGGCTCGTCGGGCACGGTCACGCCCGGCACCAACAACTCCACGGGCGTGCAGACGGGCAACACCGCCACCGGCACGGGTGGCTCTGGCACCGGCGTGAACCCGACTCCGGGCACCACCGGCACCGGAACCACGGGCGGTAGCACTTCCGGCACCGGCGGCACCGGGACCAGTGGCATCGGCACGGGCACCGGCACCACCGGCTCCAGCACGGACACCTACGGCACCGGGAGCACCTCGCCGTCCACCGGCACGTACACGCCGCCCTCGACGAGCACCGGCACCTACGGCGGCGCGGGCACCAGCACCACCGGCGTCGGCAGCTCCGGTAGCAACGGCACCATTGGTGGCTCCGGCAGCACCGGCACCATTGGCGGCACGGGCACCGGCACCACCGGCGCCACCGAGCCCGGCAATGAGTCCAACGGCTCGACCGTCATCAACCCGGGCGGCACCGGTACGGGCGGCACCAGCGGCACGACTGGCACGGGCGGCGTCGGAGGCACCGGCACCAGCGGCTCCGGCGGCACCATGGGTGGCGTGGGCGGCACCGGCACCGGTGGCTCCAATGGCACCATTGGCGGCCAGTAGCCTTCAGCGAGCTGCATTTGCATGACAGCCACGGCCGCCAGCCCTTCGCTGGCGGCCGTCGCCGTGTCTGGCTTTACTTCGGCGCGTCCAGACAGGCCATGGCCCGGCCCACGTACTCCATGAGCTTCGGGTCGCGGCCCTGACGCTGGGCCATCTGCGGCTCCTGCTGGTGCATCGTCTGGAGCGACTTCTCCATGCCGGGGTTGCCGCCCGTGAAGGCGCGGACGAGCTCGCGCCAGCGCGTGGCCAGGGCTCGCACCGGCTCGGACGCGGGGTCGGCGCCCTGCTCCATCTGTTCGCGCATGCTCGCGATGAGACGGGGCCACTCGGCCTCCACCTGCTTGATGGCGTCGTCACCCATCGCCTGGCGACGGGCCTCCAGCTCCTTCAACTGCTCCGGGGTGTAGTACTTCTCGAACATGGTCATGGCCTCGATGGTCTGTAGGAAGTCGTCGGCGGAGACCGGCTCCGCCGCGCGCAGCTGCCGTGCGAGGGAATCCAGGCGGTCGCAGAGCTGACGCTGTTCCGCCAGCTGCTCCCGGGCCCGCTGGAGCCGCAGCTCCACCACGCGCAGGGCGGAGAAGTCCGCCCGGCCCAGCGTCTCGGCAATCTCCTCCAGCGAGAACCCGAGCTGCTTGAGCGACAGGATGTGACTCAGGCGGGCAATGTCCTCCGCCGTGTAGAGCCGATGCCCCGACGCCGTGTGCGCCGAGGGCTTGAGCAACCCAATCTCGTCGTAGTGGTGCAGCGCGCGGATGGACAGCCCCGTGCGCCGGGCCAGCTCCCCGACCTTCAGCTCCGTGTGCTGCATGCCTCACCCCTTTCCAGCCACGGTCTTCGCGTGACTGGATGTCATGGGTACAACCTCACGTCGCGTGAGGTTCAAGGGGGAAAACGCACGGGGGTGGCCAGCGGCCGACAGGAATTGTTAGGGTCCCGCACGGAACGGCGATGACCGCCGGTGGTTCCACGCACCTTGAGGAGACCCGTCCTGATGACTCCGCCCCTTGTCGTCGTCGCGGCCCTGTCCGCCACGCGGGCGCCCATCCGCTGAGCCGGTCGCATCACCGTCGTCCGTCGCAGCGCGAGCCCCGCTTCCTTCACGCCCGGCGCCCCGGAGTCCTCTCCCCGCGCCCCAGGCATCGCTCTGCCCGGAGTTCCCCAAGTGTCACTTGAAACCCTCGGCTGGGGTCCCGACCTCGACCTCGCGCTGTCCAACACCGTCTCGCAGTCGTCTTCCTCCTCGTCCCTCGTCCCCGGGCGCGTCGTGCGCCAGCAGCGGGGACTGCTCACCGTGCAGACCGCCGGCGCGGCCTTCCTCGCGCGCGCCTCCGGACGCCTCCTCCATCAGGCCCAGGGCCCGGAGGCCCTGCCCACCGTGGGCGACTGGGTCCTCCTGCAACCGCCCGCGTCCGGTGACGGAGAGGCGCTGATGCACTCCGTGCTGCCCCGCCGCAGCCTCCTGAAGCGGCGCGAGGCGGGCAGCGAACACGACGGCCAGCTCATCGCCGCCAACGTGGACGTGGTGTTCCTCGTCGTGGGGTTGGACGGCAACTTCAACCCCCGCCGCATCGAACGGTCCCTCACGGTGGCCTGGAACAGCGGCGCCACGCCCGTCGTGCTCCTCAGCAAGGCGGACCTCGCGGACGACGCGGCCGGGCGCGTCCTGGAGGTGCAGGCCCTGGCCCCCGGCGTGGACGTGCTCGCGGTGAGCGCGCGAACGGGCATGGGCGTGGAGGACGTGCGCGCACGGCTTCCTCCCAGCAGGACTGGCGTGCTGCTGGGCTCGTCCGGCGTGGGCAAGTCCACGCTCGCCAACCGGCTGCTGGACGCCGCGCGACTCGTCACCCAGCCCGTGCGGCCGGAGGACGACAAGGGCCGGCACACCACCACGCACCGGGAGCTGTTCGTGCTGGAGCACGGCGGCCTCATCATCGACGGGCCCGGCATGCGCGAGCTGGGCCTGTGGGGCGACGACGAGGAGGGCCTGGCCAACGCCTTCGCGGACCTCCTCGCGCTGGCCACCGGCTGCCGCTTCAGCGACTGCGGCCACCAGGGTGAACCGGGCTGCGCGGTGAGGGCGGCGGTGGAGAACGGCACGATCCCCGAGGAGCGGCGCGCGAACTTCGCGAAGCTCCTGCGCGAGCAGGCCTTCCAGCACCGCCAGACGGACGCCACCGCGCAGCGCGAGCACAAGCGGGTGCAGCGCAACCAGTCCAACGAGGGCTGGGCCCGGACGCGCTCCAAGCGGCGCGGCGAATAGACAGACACCTCCGGGCGCGGTGCGGACACCCTCCGCGCCGCGTCCGGATGTATTTCAGAGCCCGGGGCTCGAATCCGGCACGGAACCGGGCGGCGGCAGCGGCGGCGGAGTCGGGGTCTCCAGCACCGGGACCTCGCCCTCCTCCGGCGCGTTCGCATTGTCCGGCACGCGGACCGGCGTCTCCGGGCCCGTGCCCAGGTCCTGCCGCGGATTGACGTTCTGGGACTCCGACGCGCAGGCGTAGGCCACGGTGCGCGAGCCCACCAGGAGCGTGGGCACCAGCAGACCAATCGCGGCGCAGTTGCCCTGTTCCTCGTCAGTGCGGTTGCCGCCAGCGCACACCGCCGACCCGATGAACGCGCCCGCCACCGCCAGGCCCGCCTGGATGAGGAAGTCGCTGGGGGTCGCGCGGCTCTGCGCCCACGCGATGCCGTTCTTGCACTCGCTGCCAGGGGGACTCGACACGGGCAACAGGCCCACCGCCGTGAACCACTGCCGGTCCTGGTGGACCTTGGGCTCCGGCCGCAGGTTCGTGACGATGCTCGTCCGATAGCAGCCCGTCTGCCCCAGCATCAGCGCCACCATCGACGCCGCCACCGCATGTGCCTTCCGCATCAATGCCCCCAATCCCGGTGAGTGACCGCATGCACCCGCGTTCAGGCCTCTGTGCCTAGCCTGAACGCGGGGGTCACCGGAAGAGGGGACGGCTCTAGCGACGGCGCTTCACCGGGGCGGGCAGATGTTCGAACGCCGTCTCCACCATGCCGCGCAGGCTGGCCTCGTCCATGCCCGCCTTGCCCACGGCCTCCAGCCCCCGGAAGACCGCGAGCAGCATGGCACCCAACCTCTGTGAGTCAGCGTGGGCGGCAAGGTCCCCATGTGCCCGGGCCTGCTCCAGGCAGCGAACGAACGCGGCCTCCAGCCCCCGGAAGGTCTCCAGTGCCCGGTCCGCCACGTGCGCGTCCTGCGCCGCCAGCTCCGACGTGCCTCGCGCCAGCAGACACCCTCGCCGGTTCGCGGGCGCCGCGGACGCGGTGGCCACGCCCAGCATGTACTGGCGCAGCCGCTCCAGCGCTCCTGCGTCCGGCCCCTCCAGCGTCTTCTTCACCGACTCCACGGAGCCCACGCAGTACGTGTCGAACACCTTCAGGAAGAGCTGATGCTTGTCGCCAAAGGCTCCGTAGAGGCTGCCCTTCCCCAGCCCCGTGGCCTGCATCAGGTCGTCCATGGACGTCGCCGCGTAGCCCTTGGTCCAGAACTGGTCGCGCACCGCCCGCAGCACCTGCGCTTCATCGAATGTCCGAGGCCGAGCCATGCCCGGAAAATAAAAGTTATTGACCGTTCGGTCCACCATTCTTAGATATGGACCACGAAGTCCACAACCAAGGAGTGGGACGATGGGCAGGCTCGACGGGAAGGTGGCGGTCGTCACGGGTGGAACCACGGGCATCGGCTTCGCGTCCGCGAAGCGCTTCGCGCAGGAGGGGGCGAAGGTGTTCCTCACCGGCCGCCGGCAGGCGGAGGTGGACCGGGCGGTGCAGGAGATTGGCCACGGCGCGGTGGGCGTGCGCGGGGACGTGTCCGTGATGGCGGACCTGGACCGGCTCTACGCGCGGGTGAAGGAGGAGGCGGGGCACCTGGACGTGGTGTTCGCCAACGCGGGCGGCGGCGAGTTCGCGGCGCTGGGCACCATCACGGAGGCGCACTTCGACCAGACGTTCAACGTCAACGTGAAGGGCACGCTGTTCTCGGTGCAGAAGGCGCTGCCCCTGTTGAAGGACGGCGGCTCCGTCATCCTGACGGGCTCCACCGCGGGCTCGGACGGCTCGGCGGCGTTCAGCGTCTACGCGGCGACGAAGGCGGCCATCCGCTCGTTCGCGCGCACCTGGGCGACGGACCTGAAGGGGCGGCGCATCCGGGTGAACACGCTCAGCCCGGGGCCCATCGACACGCCGGGACTCAACGGGCTGGCGGCCGACGCTGCGGGGGCGAAGCAGATCAAGGAGTACCTCACCAGCCTCATCCCGCTGGGACGCATGGGGCAGCCGGACGAGGTGGCGAAGGCGGCGCTGTTCCTCGCGTCGGACGACAGCAGCTTCGTCAACGGCGCGGAGCTCTTCGTGGACGGCGGCGCCGGGCAGGTCTGAGCGGCCCGGCGAGGAGGGACCGCGTCAGTCTTCCTTGCCGTCCGGGTTCGACGCGGCCAGCTTGCGCATCTTCGCGGCGAAGGGGCTCTCGCCGTTCACCGGCAGCGGGCCGCCGGCCATGCGCTGGCGGCGGTCCATGGCGAGGTGGCCCTCGGGAGGACCTTCCAGGGCTTCCTTCTCGAAGCGGTCCTGGCCGCTCAGCACCCGCCCCACGGGACGGGACGAACCGACGCGACGAAAGGGATCCACGGACATGGTGCCGACCTCCGGATGACGCCCCTGTTCTACCGCGCTTCGGTCCCCGGTGCATCCCACCCCCGGGGATCCTCCAGCGCTCCGCCGATGTGCCGAAGCACCCGCGCGGCCAGGTCCACGTCGATGAGACGCGAGTCCCAGGTGCAGGTGAGCGTCATGGCCTTGCCGGGCACCAGCACCCCGTCCTGCACCACGGGCACATCCCGCACCAGCCCGGGCGCCAGCAACAGCGGCACGCGGGTGTAGGGCACCATCGCGACGAAGCCCCGCTCCAGCCCCAGTGAGCCCAGGTTCGTCACCGCCACGGAACCGAACGGGTCGAACGGCATGCCCACGCGGCGCAGGTTCACGTTCAGGCCGTACCAGACGAAGGACAACAGCCGCAGCGCGGGGCCCATCAGCCAGCCGGGCAACAGCGACGAGCGCCGCTTGCCCCGCTCGATCTCCACGTCCTCGCGCGCGCGGACCCGCGACACCCGCGACTCCATGGCGTCCGCCAGCGCCTCCAGCGACTTCTGGTCCGCGCGGTGCACGGTGGCGGTGGTCAGGTCCACGCGCGACGAGCCGCTCGCTGGCTGCACCACCAGCACGCAGACGCCCACGTCCTCGCGCAGCCACGGGCGCTGGCCCCGGAGCACGACGTTGGCCTCCGGGTAGCGGCGCAGCGCGTCCGCCGCGGCCTTCGCCACCAGGTGCGTCACCGTCAGGCGGCGGCCCGTGAGCGTGCGGTGCGTGGCCATGAACGCGAGCGCCGGCTCCATGCGGACCTCCAGCGCCGCGTAGGCCGTGGGGTCGCGGGGCGCGCGCCACGTCCCCAACGCGAGCTTGCGCAGGGCACTGGCCGGAGACGCGGGATGGAGGTCCAGGTTCATGGAAGGTTTCTCAAGCCTTTGCACGGCGGGAGGACCGCGCGCAACCGGGACGGGCACCTGTTAGACATTGGCCCCAACGCCCCTGCCCTTCCCCTCCC